>NZ_JANSJH010000009.1:0-1217 GCF_047462495.1 Synechococcus sp. H55.2
TCACGGGGATCAGCATGAACCCTGATTGGACAGGCCAGACAGGGCCGAGAGCGACCCTAGAAGCTGCCTATCCGGCCTGGCTGCGCAACTGCCGCAGCAGCCGCTCGAACTCTTCCGGCAGGGGGGCAGTAAACTGCAGCGGCTGGCCAGTGCGCGGGTGGACAAAGGAGAGCTTCCAGGCGTGGAGAGCTTGGCCGCTGAGTTTGACGGGGCTGGTTTTGCTCTGGGTATAGAGGGGATCCCCGACAATGGGCAGGCGCAGGTGGGCGGCATGCACCCGAATTTGATGGGTGCGGCCGGTCTCCAGTTCAAACTGCATCAGGGTGTAGTTGCCCAGGCGCTCCAGCACCTGCCAGTGGGTTACCGCCGCTCGCCCTTGGCCAGAGGGCAAAACCGCCATCTTCTGCCGCTCCACCGGGTGGCGGCCAATGGGGGCAGAGATCGTGCCTTGGCTCTGGGCTGGCCGGCCAAACACCACCCCTAGGTAGATGCGCCGAGCCGTCTTGGCCTGGATCTGGGCCTGCAGATGCTGGTGGGCCTGATCGTGTTTGGCAATCACCAGGGCGCCGGTGGTGTCCTTGTCGAGGCGATGGACGATCCCTGGGCGCAGCTCGCCGTTGATTCCAGAAAGGTGAGGACAGTGGGCCAGCAGTGCGTGCACCAGCGTGCCGCTGGCATGTCCAGGAGCAGGATGCACCACCAGACCGCGCGGCTTGTTGATGACCAGCAGATCCTCATCTTCGTAGAGAATGTCTAAGGGGATCCGCTCCGGCTCCAGAGTTGTAGGGGTGGCGGGCGGGATCCGCACCTCAATCTCATCCCCGGCTTGCAGGGGGCGATCCTTATCCAGGCAGGGCCGCCCATTGAGCCAAACCTGGCCCTGGCAAATGAGCTGCTGCAGGCGCGAGCGCGACAGCTCCGGCAGTTGTTCCGCCAACCCCCGATCCAGCCGCAAGCCCTGCTGTTTTTCCGTCACTCTTACCTGGCGAATTGCTGCCACCGGATCCCTGGGGCCTTCCATTTGCCCTGTTTCCGCAAACTGCTGCTTTGAAAACATTGTGGCAGAGCGGTTACTTTTGCATTAGGTAAAAAAGGGCGAAGATTTGTGGCAGCTTTTTCAGCCGGATCCTGGCGAGATTGCCTTTGTCTCCTCCCCTTCTCAGCCGTCTCTGGGGGCGTTGTGCCGGGATTCTAGCCCCAGGAAAACCCTCAGTACA
>NZ_JANSJH010000009.1:1317-9735 GCF_047462495.1 Synechococcus sp. H55.2
CGCCAGCTTGGCTCAGAGCCACCCTTGGTTGTGCCCCTCATAGAGGTGGGGCTGCGGGACGTGGCCCAGGTGGGTGGGAAAAACGCCTCTCTAGGGGAAATGCTGCAGCAGTTGACCCCCAAAGGAATCCGCGTGCCCCTGGGGTTTGCCACCACCGCCCATGCCTATCGCCAGTTCATCGCCGCAGGCGGCCTCGAGGAGAAGCTGCGGGAGATCCTCAAAGACCTCGATATCGAGGATGTGCGGAACCTGCGCGAGCGGGGCAAAGCCGCCCGCACCTTGATTCTGCAGACGCCTTTCCCCCCAGAGTTGGAGCAGGCCATCAGCGAAGCCTACCAGAAGCTGTGCGAGCGCTACGGCCCCGATACCGATGTGGCGGTGCGCTCCAGCGCCACAGCAGAAGACCTGCCGGATGCCAGCTTTGCCGGCCAGCAGGAGACCTACCTCAACGTGCACGGGATCCAGGCAGTGCTGAATGCCTGCCACCGCTGCTTTGCCAGCCTGTTTACCGACCGGGCCATCTCCTACCGCCAGATCAAGGGCTTTGACCACTTCCAGGTGGCCCTCTCGGTGGGGGTGCAGAAGATGGTGCGCTCCGACTTGGCCTGTTCGGGGGTGATGTTCTCCATCGACCCAGAAACGGGCTTTAAAGACGCGGTGTTGATCACCGCTGCCTATGGGCTGGGGGAAAACGTGGTGCAAGGCATCGTCAACCCCGACGAATACGTGGTCTTCAAACCTACCCTAAAGCAGGGGCTGCGCCCCATCCTCTCCCGCAAGCTGGGCAGCAAAGCCCTGAAGCTGGTCTACGACGAGGAGGGATCCCGTTCCACCAAAAACGTACCCGTCCCCGAGAGCCTGCGCCGCCAATATGCCCTGCAGGACGACGAGATCCTAGAGCTGGCTCGCTGGGCCTGCCTCATCGAGGAGCACTACTCGGCGCTGCGGGGCCGCTTCACCCCCATGGACATCGAGTGGGCCAAAGACGGGATCACGGGCGAGCTGTTCATCGTCCAGGCCCGCCCCGAGACGGTGCAATCCCAAAAGGCCACCAACCGCCTCAGGACCTACCGCTTTACGCAGACGGAGGCGCGCCCAGACCCCCTGGTGCAAGGACGGGCGGTGGGAGAGGCCATCGGCCAGGGCACAGCCCGCGTCATTTTGGATGTGCGCCGCTCGGATCAGTTCCAGGCTGGCGAGGTGCTGGTGACGGAGAAAACCGATCCCGACTGGGAGCCAATCATGAAAAAGGCCAGCGCCATCGTCACCAACCAGGGGGGCAGAACCTGCCATGCAGCCATCATTGCCCGTGAGCTGGGGATCCCTGCCATTGTTGGCTGCGGCAACGCCACGCAGGTGCTCCGCTCCGGCGATCCCATCACCGTCTCCTGCGCCGAAGGGGAGGAAGGGCGCGTCTATCCTGGTCTATTGCCCTATGAGGTGACGGAGATCCCGCTAGAGGAGCTGCCCCGCCCCCGCACCCAACTGATGATGAACGTGGGCAACCCGGAAAAAGCCTTTGGCCTGAGCGAGATCCCTTGCGACGGCGTGGGTCTGGCGCGGCTGGAGTTCATCATCGCCAACCACATCCAGATCCACCCTCTGGCCTTGATCCACTACGACGAGGCGGTCAAGGAAGAGCCGAGCCTGGCGGAGCTCACCGCCCAGTATGCCGACAAGCCGGAGTACTTTGTAGACAAGCTGGCCCAGGGGGTGGCCACCATCGCCGCTGCCTTCTACCCCAAGCCGGTGATTGTGCGCCTGTCGGACTTCAAGAGCAACGAATACGCCCACCTGCTGGGCGGATCCCGCTATGAGCCCCACGAGGAAAACCCCATGATTGGCTGGCGGGGGGCCTCCCGCTACACGGATCCCCGCTACCGCGATGGCTTTGCGCTGGAGTGCCGGGCCATGAAACGGGTGCGGGACGAGATGGGCCTGACCAACGTCATCTTGATGATCCCCTTCTGCCGCACCCCGGAAGAGGGGCACAAGGTGCTGGAGGAGATGGCCCGCCACGGCCTAGTGCGGGGGGAAAACAGCCTCCAGGTGTACGTCATGTGCGAGCTGCCCAGCAACGTCATCCTGGCCGACGAGTTCTGCCAGATCTTCGACGGCTTCTCCATCGGCTCCAACGACCTCACCCAGCTCACCCTGGGGTTGGACCGCGACTCGGCCCTGGTGGCCCACCTTTTTGACGAGCGCCACGAGGCCGTCAAGCGGATGATTGCCCAGGTGATCCAGACGGTGAAAAGCCACGGGCGCAAGATTGGCATCTGTGGACAAGCCCCCAGCGACTACCCTGACTTTGCCCGCTTCCTGGTGCAGCAGGGGATCGACTCCATCAGCCTCAACCCCGATTCCCTGCTGAAAACCCTGTTGGTGGTGGCCGAGGCGGAAGCTGCCGGCGCCCACTAGGGGAGTGCGCCGGGATCCCGTCTGCTGGGTTACAATCTTCTCTGCTGTGTTGCCACCCCCGCCATGATCCACGAACTCTCCATGCCGGCCCTCAGCTCCACCATGGAAACGGGCAAGATCGTTGCCTGGCTGAAGAACCCCGGCGACCGGGTGGAGAAAGGGGAAAACATCCTGGTGGTGGAGTCGGACAAAGCAGACATGGATGTGGAGTCCTTCCACAGCGGCATTCTGGCCAGCATCCTCATCCCAGCCGGGGAATCGGCGCCGGTGGGCGCCCCCATCGCCCTCATTGCTGAAACCGAAGCGGAGCTGGCCGAGGCCCAGGAGAGAGCCAAGGCCCTCTCTAAGGGTGCTGCGCCGGCGGCTACCCCTAGCGCGGCCTCTGTCCCCACCGTTCAACGGCCAACCCCTGCGCCTGCAGCAAGCCCCCCCTCCACGCCCCCAAGTGGCTCCGACGGAGCTGGATCCCAGCGCATCCTGGCTTCCCCACGGGCGAAAAAATTGGCAGAAAGCCTGGGGGTTGACCTGCGCACGGTGCGCGGCTCCGGCCCTGGTGGGCGCATCGTAGCCGAAGATGTGGAGCGGGCCGCAGCTCAGCCCGCCTCTGCCCCGGCGGCAGCTCCTTCCTCGGTCACTCCTCCCCCCGTCTCTGTGCCCCTGGGAGAAGTGGTTCCCCTGAGCACCCTGCAGGCGGCGGTGGTGCGCAACATGAACGCCAGCTTGGGCGTGCCGGTGTTCCACGTCGGCTACACCATCACCACTGACAGCCTGGATCAGCTTTACCAACAGGTAAAACCCAAAGGGGTAACCTTGACGGCCCTTTTGGTCAAGGCTGTGGCCGTGACTCTAGAAAAGCACCCCCTCCTCAACGCCAGCTACACCGAAAACGGGATCCATTACAAAGCCGACATCAACATCGCCGTGGCGGTGGCCATGGAAGATGGGGGCCTAATTACCCCTGTGCTCAGGCAGGCCAACCGGATCGATCTCTACGAGATCTCCCGCCGCTGGAAGGATCTGGTGGAGCGGGCGCGGCGCAAGCAACTGCAGCCGGAGGAGTACAACAGCGGCACCTTTACCCTCTCCAACCTGGGCATGTTTGGGGTGGATCGCTTCGACGCCATCCTGCCTCCCAACCAGGGATCCATCTTGGCCATTGGTGCTGCTCGCCCCACCGTGGTGGCCACGCCGGAAAAAGCCATCGCCATCCGCTCCCAGATGCAGGTTAACCTCACCTGCGACCACCGCGTCATCTACGGTGCCCACGCCGCAGCTTTCTTGCAAGATCTAGCCCAGTTGTTAGAACAAAAGGTGGGATCCCTGACGCTGTAACCAGCCCATCCGCCAATTAGTAGGCAAGAGTTATTCCCTTTGATCGGGGGGGAAAGTTGTTTCTGGAGAGTTCACCTCAGGCTCCTCTGGGGCAAGCGTTTCTCGGCGCACCTCCTGGTCTTGTACCACCTGAAAAATCAGGGTGAAAGGGCGACCCACCTCAGCTTCCACAAACTCTTCTAGTAGTGCCACCTGTCTCGGTGTGACGGGCTCGTCCGCTCGCACCGACAGCACCACCTCCGGCGGATCGGCTACCCAGTTAAACTCGCTGCGCAAGAGGGTTACCCGTTGGAATGTAATGGTTCTGTTGAGCAGAGCGGTTCGTAGCGCCAATTCCAGCCGAGATTGATACAGCAGTTGGGTCATACTGGCTGCCAGCGGCACCAGCAACAGCATCACCAGGCCAAACACCCAAGCCAATCCAGAACGGGCCTTGTGCAAAGGGGCGTAGCCCATCACCAAAAAGGTGAGCATACAGGCCAAGGCAATTCCCAACAGGTTCGTGGAATAGAGGAGCGCCGCCCCCAGGCTGATCTCCCAGTCTCCATGGGCCAACCCTAAGCCAATCACACACACCGGCGGCATCAACGCCACAGCAATCGCCACCCCTGCCAAACTGTCGGCGATCTCTTTGCGCACCCTGGCAAAAGCGCCGATTCCCCCTGCCGCTAGCGCCACTCCCAGATCCAATAGGTTGGGTTGAGTGCGGGCCAAAATTTCGCTGCCCCAGTTGGGAAGACCTACCCATCGCCCCAGCAGGAAAGATACTCCCAACCCAATTCCGGTTCCCACGGTCAGAGATAGGATACCTGTCCGAAACAAGACTACATTCCCGTCCAAAGCCCCCATGGCCATGCCGCGAATCGGCAACATCAAAGGAGCCACGATCATCGCCCCAATGATCACAGCCGGGCTATTGGCCAGCAAGCCCAACGTGGCAATGACACAGGAGCCAAGCACCAACATCAAGTAGTTGAGGCTGAGGCGAGACTCCCGCATTAGCTCCAGCACCAACTCGGCATACTCTTCTGCACTGACCAGGGGCAGCCGCCAGCGGAAGGGCTGTAGCCAACCCTGAGGTGAAGGAACCAAGCCATTTTCTGAGCTGCTGCCAGTAAAACGACGGATCCTGTTCATGTCCATGATTGGGTTCCCTTGGCGGTGTCAAGAACAGACCAGCCTTGGGCTTTCAGCAGTCTAGCTTGGCAGAGAATCGGGGCTCACGATCCTCCTTTGGGAAAGCGCCGCATCAGGTCTTGCACGGCTTCAGCATGGTAGGAGCTGCGGGTTAGAGGCGAAGACACCACCTGCAAAAAGCCCAGCTCTTCCCCCACTTGCCGCCAGTGGTCGAACTCTTCGGGGGCGACATAACGCTCCACCGGCAGGTGTTTGGGGCTGGGCGCCAGGTATTGGCCAAGAGTGAGGATGTCGCAGCCCACCCGGCGCAGATCCCGCATCACCTGCAAAATCTCCGCGGCGGCTTCTCCCAAGCCCAGCATCACCCCCGACTTGGTGTAGAGGCCGGGATCCCATTGCCGCGCCAGTTCCAAAAGCCGCAGGGAGCGCTCGTAGTTCCCCTGGGGGCGCACCCGCCGGTAGAGGCGGGGCACGGTTTCCGTGTTGTGGTTGAGCACCGTTGGGCGGGCGGCGAGAATTTGCTCCAAGGCCTGCCAGTTGCCGCACAGATCCGGGATCAAGACCTCGATGGTCGTCTGGGGCCTGCGGCGGCGGATTTCCGTGATGCAAGCAACAAACTGGCTGGCTCCGCCATCCGGCAGGTCGTCCCGATTCACCGAGGTGATGACCGCGTGGCGCAACCCCAAGCGTTCCACCGCTTCTGCCACCCGCAGCGGCTCAGTGGGATCCAAGGGCAAAGGCCGTTTGGTGAAGTCGATATCACAGTAGGGGCAGGCGCGGGTACAGGCCGGGCCCATGATCAAGAAGGTGGCGGTGCCGTTGGCAAAGCATTCCCCTAAGTTGGGACAGGAAGCCTCTTCGCAAACCGTGTTCAGGCCCAAGTCCCGCAGCAGTTGCTGGACAGACCCGGCCCGTTGGGGGGCTTTGGCCCGCAGCCAGGGCGGTTTACCGCTAGGCGAAGAAACAGCGCTCAATGAAAACCCTCCAACCAGAAATGGCGGCAAGCGTATCTCTCAGCTTAGCCTGTCATTTTGCCCGGCCGAGACCGGCCCAGGCCAATTCCCAGCTCGATGGATCCCCACTGGTTCGGAAGCGAGACCCAAAACACGGCATACTGGAAAGCGAATGTCGAGCGATAGGGATCCCACATGGTTGTTGCTGCTCCTCCCTCCCTGGAACAACTTGCCATCAACACGATTCGTTTTTTGGCGGTGGATGCTGTTCAGAAAGCCAACTCCGGCCACCCCGGCCTGCCGATGGGGGCAGCACCCATGGCCTATGTGCTTTGGCAGCAGTTTTTGAAGTTCAATCCCCGCAACCCCAAGTGGGTGGATCGGGATCGCTTTGTCCTCTCGGCGGGCCACGGCTGCATGCTGCAATATGCCCTGCTGCACCTGACGGGCTTTGATGTCAGTCTGGAGGACATCAAGCAGTTTCGCCAGTGGGGATCCAAAACCCCTGGCCACCCGGAAAACTTTGAAACCCCCGGCGTGGAGGTGACCACCGGCCCGCTGGGACAGGGGGTGGGCAATGCGGTAGGGCTGGCGATTGCTGAGGCCCACCTGGCGGCCCGCTTCAACAAGCCCGGCCACACGATTGTGGATCACTACACCTACGTGATCTTGGGTGACGGCTGCAACATGGAGGGGGTGGCCTCGGAAGCGGCCTCGCTGGCCGGCCACCTCAAACTGGGCAAGCTGATCATGCTCTACGACAGCAACCACATCTCCATCGACGGCAGCACGGAAATTGCCTTCACCGAAGATGTGGGCAAGCGCTACGAGGCCTACGGCTGGCACGTGCAAAAAGTGGAGGATGGCAACCACGACCTGAAGGGGATCGCCGAAGCCATCCAAAAAGCCAAGGAGGTCACCGACAAGCCTTCTTTGATCATCGTCGAGACCACCATCGGCTACGGATCCCCCAACAAAGCTGGCAGCGAGAGCGTCCACGGGGCGCCCCTGGGGCCGGAAGAGGTCAAGCTCACCAAACAAAACCTCGGCTGGCCGCTGGAGCCGGAGTTCTACATCCCCGACGAGGTGCTGGCCCACTTCCGCCAGGCCATCGATAAAGGGGCCAAAGCCGAGGCGGAGTGGAACGAGCGCTTTGCCGCCTACGAGAAGGCCTACCCGGAAGAGGCCGCCGAGTTCAAGCGCATCATGGCCGGGGAGCTGCCTGCGGGCTGGAAAGAAGCGTTGGCTCCCATTGCCGAAACTGGCAAAGAATCCACCCGCAACCTCTCCAAGTTTTGTCTCAACGCCCTGGCCAAGGCGGTGCCAGAGCTGCTGGGGGGATCCGCCGATCTGGCCCATTCCAACATGACCTACTTGAAGGGGATCCCGGAGTTTCAGGCCGGCTCCTACCACGGGCGCAACTTCCGCTTCGGGGTACGGGAACACGGCATGGGAGCCATCGCCAATGGCATGGCTCTGCACGGCGGCCTCATTCCCTACGACGCCACCTTCTTGATCTTCACCGACTACATGCGGCCTGCCATCCGCCTGTCGGCCCTCTCGCGGGCGCGGGTGTTGCACGTCATGACCCACGACTCAGTGGCCCTAGGAGAAGACGGCCCCACCCACCAGCCCATTGAGACGCTGGCCTCTCTGCGGGCCATCCCCAACCTCTACGTCATCCGCCCGGCGGACGCCCGCGAGACGGTGGGAGCCTACCAGGTGGCCCTCGAGGCCATGTCCACCCCGTCGGTGCTGGTGTTTACCCGGCAGGCGGTCAACCCCGTAGAAGGCACCTCCATTGAGGGGGTAGCCAAGGGGGCCTATGTGGTGGTGGATGCTCCCAACCCGGAGCTTATCTTGATTGCCACTGGCTCAGAGCTGGAGCTGGCGGTGAAGGCCGCTGCTCAACTGCAGCAGGAAGGCCGAGCGGTACGGGTGGTTTCCATGCCCTGCATGGAGCTGTTCGAGGCCCAGCCTCAGAGCTACCGCGACTCCGTCTTGCCCCCCAATGTTACCAAGCGCATCTCCGTCGAGGCGGGATCCACCTTTGGCTGGCACAAGTACCTGGGCTTTGAGGGGGTGGCCATCGGCATCGACCGCTTCGGCGCCTCCGCCCCCGGCCCTGTCTGCATGGAGAAGTTCGGCTTTACGGTGGAGAATGTGCTCAATACCGCTCGTCAGCTCCTAGGCTAGGATTTTTGCTCCTCCGGCCTGAGCCCAGCAGGGATCCCTGCTGGGTCTTTTTTGCTGCCCGACGGTGGCACAACTTGACAAGACTTAGCGAAGGCTGACAACTTGTTAGCAGGACTTGCAAAACATTGCGGTTGTTTCAAGCAAGGTTGAGACACTTGCTCCCCCAACCCTTTTCCCCTTGTGGGAGAAGGGAGCGAGAAAGTTGTTTCATAGTTTCATAGCAGGGAAAACGTTGGCTTCCAGCGATAGGCGGATGTTCTTGCGCCAACTTTGGGTCTGACAGCTCGGCCTACTGCAGGAAGCCCGCCAGTAGAATGACCACTCCCCCCACGACGGCCAAAATCGTCAGTACCCGGCCCGCGTTGGCACTGCCCTTCCAGGA
>NZ_JANSJH010000009.1:9835-19506 GCF_047462495.1 Synechococcus sp. H55.2
CCTTGAAAAAACAGCGGCCATCTGGCCCGGCCAGCCCTTTTTGGGAACAATACAAGCAGGCGAGGAAGGGCATCTCAATTCTGTACAAGGCGTATTCTGAGGCAGAAGCATGAGGTACGCGAAACGAAGCAAAAGAATCGGCTTGATCATGGCCGCTTTGTCAGCCTGGGTGGGTGGACACCGTGCTGTCGCTCAGCCTGCCTTTCAGACGGTGCCGCTGCCGCGCCTGCCGGTGGGTGTGGATCAATCGGTTTTCGATCGCCCGGTGGCCCGCTTCAACCCCAACCTGCCTGCCGAGCTGGTGATCCGCAATCGCACCGGCCTGCCTCTGGAATACGGCTTTACCGATCCGCGCCAGAACGTATCGGAACTGGCTGCCGGAGAAACCTTGCGCCTGAGCAACCTGCCCATCCCCAATTGTATGGCCATCAACACGCCGATGTTGTCCCCCGTGGGCTACCGGGTGAGCGTGGATCCCTTGAATGTCATCACCGTAGAAGTGCGCCTGGTCAACGATGTGTCCGGCGACCATTGTCTCGATTTACAAGAGACAGGCGCTATTTTCGTGAATTGATGCCAGCTTGAGCGGGCAAAATGTAGCCTCTGGGCTTTCGCGGCTGCTTTCTCATCCTTGCCCTAGGCGTTAGATGGCAGTTAACCTTACTTAAATCTGACACTGGGGTTGGGTCTAGGGGAGAGCCAGCCGGAGGTGTAGGCGTATCGACAGCAATCGACCCCTGTGACAGGATGCAAACAGGAGGTCTAGGTTGATTTTGCTCTGCCTCTGGGCTACTCACCTATAGGCCAACTTAACCTTATTTTGGACGGTCTCATGAGCGATAACTTGTATTCTTGGTTTCCCCGTGCCTTGCTGATCGGCGCTGCTGTTGTGGGGTTGTCGGGCCCGCCGGCAAGGGCTCAGCAAATTACGGATCCCAACCCGGCTCAAGCGGCCACTAATGTGGAGCCCACCTCGCCGATCTCGGCTTCTTTTCGTAGCCAAGATGGGGTCAGCGTGCGCCCGGAGACGGTGCGGGTTTTTCTGGACGGCAAAGATGTTACTGCTGAGTCGGTGATTACCCGGGATTTCTTCACCTACCGTCCTGCCCAGCCCTTGCCGCCGGGACGGCGGGAAGTCCTGCTGGAGTTCACCAACACCCAGGGGGTGACCCGCCGTGTTACCTGGAGCTTCACCGTGGGTAGCCCCGTCCGCGCCTCTATCGACCTGGTGGATCACAACGCCGGCAATCGCCCCTTGGCCGCGGGCGAGATCCTGCTGGTAACTGTCAAGGGCACTCCCTCCAGCCGAGTTACCGTTTACCTTGTCCAGGACGGACGGCAGGTGCAAACTCTGCCAGCTCAGGAAGTTTCCAGCGGCACCTATGTGGTCAATGCCTTGATTGAGCCGAAGGATACTACCCGTGAGGGGATCGTCATCGCTCGCTTAGAAAACAACGGCCAGGTGCGCTTTATGACTGCAGAGCAGCCGGCCCGCCTGATCGAGGGGGCTACTGGGGGGATCCAGCGGCTCACCACCCAAGAGGTTTCCGCGACGATCAGCCCCTCCAGCCTGCTGCCCCAGATCACCAACTTGCGCGATGGGGATCGGGTTGCCGGCTCTTCCTTTACGCTGCAGGGCACCACGGCTCCCAATGCTTCCGTGCGGGTGAATGTAACGGCTTCGACCTCGCTGGGGGGCATCATCAGCGCCCAACAGACGGTGACCAACCAAACCGTGCAAGCCGATGCCCAAGGCCGCTTCACCGTTACGGTGCGGCCGCCCATTCCGGCCTCCGGCACCGTGTATCAGATCAATCTCACGGCCACCTCTGGCAACCAAACCAGCCCGACGGTGACCTTGCGCCTCACCCAGCAGTAGGCTGTCCACTTAGTTGGACTGAGGTTGTCGGCCTGCCGGTCTGGCAGTGGCGGCCAAGCTCCCCTCTCCCTCTGGGAGAGGGGCTGGGGGTGAGGGCTCACCTCTGGGAGAGGGGTTGGGGGTGAGGGTCAATCGGAAGGCGGCTGAGAGACTTTTGGGTTCTCAGAGTTTGCAGTTGGCAGGGCCTCTTGGACGCGGGTTGGGGAAAGAGAAGACCGCTGTTGCCAGCGCCACAGGATCCCGGCCATGACCAAGGTGGGCGAGACGATCATGGCGAGGATCACCGGCAGGGTCTCCGGCAAGGCCAGATAGGGGCCACCGTATTTGATCGCCGCGCTGATAACCGCAGCGGCCACCATCAATTGCAGGGCAAACCAGAGGGTTTTGGGTTTCATGGTTGGCTGGGATCCCCTACCATGGCCGTGAGGATGCCGGCAACGCTCTCCAGATCTTCCGGTACTCGGTACAAGGTCAAGTCTTGTCGGATTGTCTGTGGATCCCCAAGGATCTGTCCGAATTGCCAGATAGATCCGATGGTGACGGCGCCGTAGATCTGCGTTTGCGGCTCCACCTGGGCCAGGGCGATCATCTCCACCGCCATTTGGACAAAAGCCCGCGTCAGATCGTCCTTTTTGGCTTCCACCACCAGCAGGATGTTCTTGCCGCGCAATAGATAATCGAGGCTGCCTTTCAGCATTGGTGACGACAAAAGCCCTACTCAATCTGGCACGGCTAGGGCAGCAGCAATCCGCTCTTTCAGGGTAGCCACCACTTCCTCAATGGGAATTTCTACCGCTTGGCCGGTGGCCCGCTCGGCCAATTCCACCTTGCCCTGCTTAAGACTGCGCCCGGTGGTAAGGCGGTAAGGGATCCCGATGAGATCCGCATCTTTGAACTTGACGCCGGCCCGCTCGTCCCGGTCGTCCCAGAGGGTCTCGATGCCGGCAGCAGCCAGTTCCTGCACCAACTTTTCCGCCACCTGCATCTGCTCCGGGTCGGAGACGTTAGGCACCACCACCACCACGTGATAGGGGGCAATGGCCACCGGCCAGATGATCCCATGGGCATCGTGGGATTGTTCCACCGCCGCCTGGGCCAGGCGCGATACCCCAATGCCGTAGCAGCCCATCCACAGCGGCTGCTCGACGCCCTGCTCGTCGGTAAAGGTGGCCCGCATCGGCAGCGAAAACTTGAGGCCCAACTGGAAGATGTGCCCAATCTCGATGCCACGGGCGGTTTCCAGAATCTGGTCGGGGTTGAGCAGACAGCGATCCCCCGCCTGGGCTTTGCGCACGTCCACCACCTCCGGCAGAGGGTACTGCTCGCCCCAGTTGGCCCCCACCACGTGCCGCCCCACCTGGTTGCTGCCGGTTACAAAGTTTTTCAGCAGGGCTGCCGTCTGGTCAACTAGGCGCAAGATCTGAGGGGCAAAGTGTTTCTGCCGGCCCAGGCAGCTATCCGGTAGGTCGGGGGCGATGTAGCCCACCGGGATCGGATCCCCTTGCCAGCTTTTCTGGATCTCCGCGTCCGCCAGGGTGAGGGTGAGCAATTTGTGGGCCTGGTAACGCTCCGCCAGACGGCTGAGGTGGTTGGCCAGTTTTACCTCATTCACCTCTTGATCGCCGCGAATGCTCAGCAGCACCACCACCCGCAGGCCGTTGTCGTAAAGGGCTTGGTAGAGGACGTTTTTGACAATCAGAGTGGGGGAGATCTTCAAGAAATCGGCCAGCTTCTCGATGGTTTCGGTTCCCGGCGTGTCCAGAACCTGGAAGGTGGTGTAGGGGGAGTCTGCTGCCGGTGGCGGAAGGGAGACGGCCTTCTCCACATTGGCGGCATAAGAGCCATCGGGGGTGTAGAGGATCTCGTCTTCGCCGGCAGAGGCCAACACCATAAACTCCTGAGAAGCCGCGGATGGCCCGCCAATGGCTCCGGCGTCGGCATCCACCACGCGAAACTCCAGCCCGCAGCGGCGCAGGATGCGGCTGTAGGCCCGGTACATGTCCTGGTAGGTCTGGCGCAGGCTCTCTTCGTTGGCGTGGAAGGAGTAGGCGTCTTTCATGATGAATTCCCGCCCCCGCATCAGGCCAAAGCGGGGCCGGATCTCGTCGCGGAACTTGGTCTGGATTTGATAGAGGGTCTGCGGCAACTGGCGATAGGAGCGGATCAGATCCCGCGCCAGCAGGGTGATCACCTCTTCATGGGTGGGGCCCAGGGCCTGCTCGCGTCCCTGCCGATCTTTGAGGGCAAACATGATCCCTTCGGCTTGGGTGTACACGTCCCAGCGGCCCGATTCCCGCCAGATCTCCGCCGGCTGCAACTGGGGCAGCAGACACTCCTGAGCGCCAATGGCGTTCATCTCTTCCCGGACAATGTCCGAGATCTTCTGCAGCACCCGCCAGAGGAGCGGCAAATAGGTGTAGATCCCCGGGGAGAGCCGCCGGATAAAGCAGCCCCGCAGCAGCAACTTGTGGCTGGGCAGTTCTGCTTCGGCGGGATCCTCCCGCAGCGTCACAAACAACATCTGGCTCAGTCTCTGGCTCTGTTGCATCCATTTCCTCCCTCTGGCCACTTAAGATTTTCTCCATTGCTTTGGGGGGAAACTCTCCCCAGGGATCCCTTGGGGCTGGGATCCCTGAAACTCTACCACCGGCTGCGACTAGGCAGGAGCCAACGTCCGCCGCTTGGTGACCATCTGGTAGACCTCGATGATGTCGCCTTCCTGCCAAGCGTGGAACTTCTCGATGCCGATCCCGCACTCGAAACCGGCGGCCACCTCCCGCACGTCGTCTTTGAAGCGCTTCAGAGAATCGAGACGGCCCTGGTAGACCACCTCCCCTTTGCGGCGAACCCGCACCAGAGCATTGCGCTGCACCTTGCCGGAGAGCACGTAGCTGCCGGCAACCGCACCGCGGCTGATGGGGATCACCATGCGCACTTCCGCTTGGCCCAAGGGCTCTTCCACCTCCTCCGGCTCCAGCAGGCCCTCCATGGCTGCCCGCAAGTCGTCCAGCAGGTTGTAGATGATGTCGTATTCGCGCACATCCACCCCCTTGTCGTCGGCAGCCTGCCGCGCGCCGGGAGCCAGGGTGGTGTTGAAACCCAGGATGATCGCGTCGCTGGCCGCCGCCAAATCCACGTCGGTCTCTGTGATCTCCCCGGGGGCCGCCAGCAGCACCCGCAACTGCACTTCCTCTTGGGGCAAATCCCGCAGCGCTGTCTGGATGGCCTCGGCGGATCCCTGCACATCCGTCTTGATAATGAGGTTCAACTCCTTGAGCTGGCCTTCTTGGGCCTTGGCAGAAATGCTGCCCAAGCTGACGCGACGAGACAGCAGCGCCTGTTGCAAACGGGTTTGCCGCAGCGCCTCCGCCCGCTCTTGGGCAATGCGACGGGCTTCTTTTTCGTCGGTGTAAACCTGAAACTCGTCACCGGCTGCTGGAACCTCATCCATACCCAGCAGTTGCACCGCCGAAGATGGCCCGGCCTCTTGCAATCGCTGACCGCGATCGTCCATCATCGCCTTGACCCGGCCCAAGACGGCACCGGCCACCAGGGTATCGCCCACCCGCAGGGTGCCGTTCTGCACCAACAGAGTCGCCACCGGGCCGCGGGCCTTGTCCAGGTGGGCTTCGATCACCGTGCCGCGGGCAGGACGGTTGGGGTTGGCCTGCAGCTCCGCCACATCGGCCACCAACAGGATCATCTCCAGCAGGGCGTCCAGGTTGCGGCGGGTGAGGGCGCTCACCTCTACCATGGGTGTATCCCCACCCCACTCCTCTGGCAACAGCCCGTGTTCCGCCAACTGCTGCTTGATGCGCTCCGGCTGGCTGCCGGGCTTGTCGATCTTGTTGATGGCCACGATGATCGGCACCTGGGCCGCCCGAGCATGGCTGATCGCCTCCAGCGTCTGCGGCTGCACCCCATCGTCGGCAGCCACCACCAAAACGGCAATGTCGGTGACGCGGGCGCCGCGGGCGCGCATGGCGGTAAAAGCCTGGTGGCCGGGAGTATCTAGGAAAACTATGCGCCGCTTCTGGCCTTCAAAGTCCACATCCACGTGGTAGGCGCCGATGCGCTGGGTGATCCCGCCCGCCTCGCCCTGGGCCACCTTGGTGTCGCGGATGGCATCGAGCAGGGTGGTTTTGCCGTGGTCTACGTGGCCCATGATGGTCACCACTGGCGGACGCAAGACCAGATGGTCGATGTCCTCCACGTCCAGCATCTCGGTTTTTTTGACTTCGGATTCTGCCTTTGGCCGGCGAACCTCGTACCCAAACTCTGTGGCTACCGACTCGGCCAGCGACTCGTCCAAAACCTGGTTGATGGTCACCATCACCCCCTTGAAAAAGAGGGTTTTGATGATCTCAGTTTCGGCCACACGCAGGCGGTGGGCCAATTCCTGAACGGTGAGGCTGCCCTCCAAGAGCAACACCTTCTCTGCCGGCAAGGACTCCGTCTCGCCGACACGAACAGCAGTGTTGGCTTCGGCGGAGGTAGATGGCTGCTGCGAGCGGGCAGCGGGACGGGGACGGGTAGTGGGAGCAGCCGTTGCCGCAGGTGGACGATAGGAAGGAGGCTTGGCAGTAGGGCGGGCCAAGGGCTTGAGGGCGTTCAGCTCAGCCTGCTTGACCGCCGAAATGACGGCCATGGGATCCAAATCCAAGCCATCCCCGTCTCCTTCCCCTCGTCTGCGGCTGCGTTTGCGCTTGGCCTGAGTGCGGCTGGCCCGTCGTTCGAGGGCTTGCAGTTCCTCGTCCTCTTCTTCTACCGTCTTGCGCTTGATTTTGGGCGCAGCAGGCCGCACGGGAGCTTCAGCCAACACCGGGGTGGGGCGTTCCTCAGGGATCCTTTCTGGCAAGGGAGTGGCGGCATCCGGGTCGAGGGGGGCTGGCTTGGCCACAGGACGGGTAGGAGGCCCCACCAGTTCTATCCGCCGCTGTGGACGAGGAGCTTCACCGGCTTTGCTGCTGCCGGAGCTCTCTTCCTTCTTGACTGCCGGCGGGCGCGGCTCAGGGCGACTGCTGGGACGAACGGGTGCGCCCACCAGTTGTGGACGCGGGCGCTGTGCAGGCTGATGAGAAGGCGCTTTCTCTTCTCCAGGCCGAGGGGCACGGCTGAGGGATGGGGCTTCCGGGGGGCGAGGGAGCTCAGAAACCTGTTGCGGAGATCCAGGAGGCTCTGCCGGTGGTTCCGTCTCGGTGGCAGCTCGTCGAGGGGGCGTGAGCACAGTTGGGCGCTTGGGCACAGGACTGGGTTCCGAGCTGCTGGCTTTGGCCGTTGTAGGCTCAGGGCGAACGGGAGGAGCTGCCGGTTGAGGCAGGCTATCCGGCTTTTGGGCGGCCTCAGATGAAGGGGCAGGGGAGCTGACTTGTCGCCGCGGCGGGCCGATGAGCTGAGCGCCACCGGCGGAGACTCGCTCAGGTCGAGACAGGGAAGGTTTGGCAGCCGGCGGAGCGGCAGCGGGGTTGGCCTCGCCAACTGGGGCTTGCTGCTGAGCAGGTGCAGGGCGGCGAATGCCGACGATCGCGCTGGCGGTGCCGGGCCCTTTCTGGGGAGGGCGCTCACTGGCTTTGGCTTCAGCAGGAGGCTCCGGCGGCGGGTTGTCCCATTGGGGTTTGGGCCGGGGCTGAGAAGGTTTCACAATGCGGGGGGCGCCCAGCTTGCTGCGCACCAACTCGGCTTGCTCCGGAGAAATGGTGCTGCTGTGGGTTTTGAAAGGGATCCCCAGTTGCTCACAAACCTCCAACACATCCCGACTGTCGCGCCCCATTTCCCGGGCAATGTCATAAAGTCGAACTTTATCGGTCATTCGTCTGCTAGCCTCTGCTCCTTTCTACTTGTCAGTTTTACTATCCAAATAATTAGTGAGTAGGACTGAACCTGTTGGGTGTGTGGGCGCTTCCTCCGGTACATCGACAGCGTCTCGGCGATCCTTCAAGGACGCAGACTGGAGGGAATCTAAGTCCGAAGCTGCTTTGGAAACATCCGCAGAGGACATAAAGCTAAGACAACCGGGGAAGGAACCAACATCAACAGCGCTTTTAGAATAACCTTTCTGCGGCTCATACAGACCAGCCTCGGCTGACCCAGCCAACCCCCATTCTGACAGTTGAGAGGGGCTGCCGTGTAGTTCACAACTGGATGAACCTAAAAAGGTGTCTCAATATCTTACCTTGGCCAATTCTGGAGCTGCCTAGGTTTTGTCTGAAGCACTGGCCTCCGGAGGTGATGTTTCCCAGGGGCCTTGGGCCTCAGAATCGCGCAGCAGTTGCTGCTCCAGCCGTTGAAACACCGAATCGGGCACAGGTGCTTTGAGGGCTCTGCTCATCTGTTGCTTGCGTCGGGCTGCCTGCAAACATTCTAGCCGGCGACAGACATAAGCAGAACGCCCCATACCCTGATCCAAAAGCACTTGGTGGGAGTCAAATTGTCGAACCAGCCGCCACAATTGCGAGCGAGGAAACAACTGGCGACAGCCTACGCAACGACGCAACGGATCGGCACCCAGCAAAAGGCTCTATCCTGCCAACACAACACAAATAACCCTCTCCAGCCTACTTCAGATCCGGCAGGCGCGATTGCAGAAACTCAAAGAAACGCTCCACCAAGTAGGGATCCCGCCATCCCCTTGCCGTCTCTTCCCGCAGGATGCCCATGGCCTCTTGAACGGTGAAGGCTCGCTTGTAGGGTCGCTCCGAGGTAAGGGCGTCGTAGATATCGGCAATCTGGAAGATGCGGGCCACGAGTGGAATCTCTTCTCCCTTGAGGCCGTCGGGATAGCCGCTGCCGTCCCAACGCTCGTGGTGGTGACGGATGAGGGGCAGCACATCCTTCATGGTGCGCAGCGGGCGGCAGATTTCCTCTCCGATCAAGACGTGGGATTTCATCACTTCCCACTCTGCCGGCGTATGTTTGCCCGTTTTACCCAAGATGGCATCGGGTATGCCCACTTTGCCGATGTCGTGCAGGTAGCCTCCCCAGGTCAGCACCTTGATCAGGGGACGGGGTAGCTGGAGAAACTCGCCGAAGCTCTTGGCCAGTTGTGCCAGGCGCTCACAGTGATCCCCAGTGGTGGGATCCCGACTTTCTACGCTGCGGGCAATGGCGAACAAAACCTGGGCAGCATGATCCAAGTCTTCATTGAGGTGCTTTTGGCGAACGAGGGAACGCACCCGCGCCAACAATTCCGACTCGTCAAAGGGCTTGCTCAAGAAATCATCGGCTCCAGCCTCGATGCCGCGCACGCGATTTGTGCGGTCGCTGGCCGCTGTGATCAACACCACCGGGATCAGGCGCGTCTCCTCATCAGCTTTGATGCGGCGACAGACCTCGAACCCATCCAACCCCGGCATCATCACATCCAGCAAGATCAGATCCGGCTGGAAGGTTTGCAACATCTGCAGGGCTTGATGGCCACTTTCGGCCTCGCTGACCCGATAGCCAATGCTCTCCAACAGATCCCCCAGCAACAGGCGACTGTAGGGCTGGTCATCCACGATCAGTAGGTGGCCAGCCTCAGCCTGATCCGCAGCAGGTGTAACGGGGATGCCAACCGTTACCGGCATCTTGAGTTCGGTCGATTGGGCAGGGGAAAAGCTGCTCACCATACATCGCAGTTGCAACACCTCTAGGCTAATCCCACTGCCAAAAGCAGAACATCGGTCTTTGTACTGAGCTCTCATCGATCCAAGGCTCTGGGGGCGTCGTACAGGGTCCACCCAGATATCCCGGCAATCCGCTTCTGGGTACAAACGGCCCAGGGCGCGCGTGTCCTCTGGGCATGGTGGTCTGG
>NZ_JANSJH010000009.1:19606-42635 GCF_047462495.1 Synechococcus sp. H55.2
TCAGTTGGCAACCCTCAACCGACATCGATCAACTCATGGGATCCCCAGCCGGGGGCAACCTGAGCCGCTCTGAGAATAAAGGCAGCCAGATTTTTCAGGGCTTCGTCGTCCATCCAGGAAGGGGGCACGGGGCGGCATCCATAGCTGAAATCCGAGCCATCGTAGCTGCGGGGATCCCTCTGATACTCCACCAAAGCTTGAATCGTATCTCGGGGTGGGGTGGCACCGCGCAAGTCCTTCAAGGAGAGGGAAATGTTGGGAGCTGGCAGGGTGGAGCCGCCCACATGGCAGTTCAAGCAGGCGGACTGAAAACGATTTTTGCCATCCGTGAGCTGCTCTGGAGTGAAGGTGAGGGTGCGCCCTGTGGCGTCTAGAGGTAATTCCACCGGGCCGCTCACCCGCAAATACTGGTTCACGTAGGGGTCAATGCGGGCCGCCACCGGGCTGGCCAGCCCCAGCACAGCCAGGATCCCGACCCAGATCCAGAGGCGGGACGGGATCCGACAACCCATAAGCAACTTCCGAACCAGACGCAGCATCAGAGGTAGGCCGACAGGTCGCTGTGGCTTTCGCTTTTGGTGCCGCCCCAGCCGGGGGAGGTTTTGGCTTGCACCAAAATATAGCCGGCAATCAACTTCAGATCCTCATCGGTGAGGTTGCGCAGGCGAGGATACTCGCTCAGAAGCTGAGTGTTGGGATGATACTCAACCAGGGATTCGGCCCCGTCATAGGTGACCGGGTTTTTGATGTAATCCACAATCGCCAGCACATTATCCCGTGGAGGAGTTGCCCCCTCCAGATCCGAAAGCTTCAGGCTCACATCTGGGTTGGGATAGGTCTGGCCCCCCACATGGCACTGGGCACAGGCTTTGTTAAAAAGTTGCTTGCCTCGGGCTAACTGTGCTTCGGTAAAGGTAATGGACTCAGTGGGCGACAGAGCCACCGCAGGAATATCCTTGGCCGCGAACGCTGGAGCCAGTCCCCAGCTCAGCCCAGCCATCAAGGCAGCCAAGAACAGGACAAACAACCGATGACGCCCTGGCAGCAGCACCTTCTGAAAAGAAAAAGCTTTGCTAAACATGGTTCTCCTTAGATCAGCTAGTCAAGAGGAGAGGTCGGCTCCACTCCAGCCACAAACCCGACAACAGGATCAAGAATAGACCATTGAGAGATCATTTGCAGACGAGATCCGGGATCCGCATCGGTTCCGCTTGCCCTGGCTGTTAAGCTTGATCGCGGAGCTAGGGCCTGTTGGAGCTGACTGTGTTGCAGCCTGGTCGAGGGGTGGGGAGCTGAGCGGGTAATATAGAGCTTGGCTTGCTTGCCCGGCAGCTTAGAGCAGGAGATCTCGCCAGACTCCGTCCCAGGTTTTCGCAGGATTGCCCCCATGTCCTCTGTCCGATTTCAGCCGTTGCGGGTGGCTTTCACCTGTGCGGATCCCAGCCAAGTCCAAATGCCCGTTGCCGAGTTGCTGGCAGCGTTGCCGGCCTCGCCGCTTCTGACCTACACTGACCCGGAAGCAGCGGACTTGCGGGTAGAGATGCTGCCCGATGCCATCTACCACTTCTATCGGCGGGGGGAAGAAGTGGCTCTGGCCGCCTTTCGGATCCCGGTAAAAAAGCCACAGGCCCTGCCCCGCAAGCTGGTGCGGCTGCTGGAGCACGTGGCTGCTTTTGGCAACCTCCTCAACCTGCAACCTGCCACCGATGCTTTGAGCAGCGTCCTAGAGGTGGAGTTTCTCCAACTGGAAACGCCGGCAAGCAGCTCTGCCCCTGCCGAAGTGAGCCCCCTGCCGCGGGATCCCCAGGGACAGGTGCAAATCCAGGCAGGCCGCAACCTCGCCATCGCCCTGCGCAACAGAGCCCCCACCCCCGTGCACGTCTATGTGGTGGTCTTTGACGAGCGGCGCTACAGCGTGGATTTGGTTTACCCCTATCAACCGGATCTGCCCGCTCGTTTGCGCCCCAGCGAGAGCCTGCTGATCGGCTCTGGGCCCCGCTACCTGCTCCAGATGCAACTGCCCGAAGGCGCAGATATGGCGGTGGATCGCTTCAAAATCTGGGTCAGCAGTACCAGTATGCAGCCGGGCATCATGGCGATGCCCCCCCTAGGACAAAGACTGGAACCCCCCTCTGAGGATCCCTATGGGGCCGGATCCCGGCTGGATCGGGAAGTTCGGCTGGCCATTTTGGGCAAGGCGGGCAGCACGCCCATGCCGGCTTTTGCCGAGGATCCCTGGTGGTGTGTGGAGCAGGCTGTCAAAATTGTGGCTTGAGCTAATGCGCTTGGGTGCCTTTCAGATTTCTCAAAGATGACTTTTTAGGATCCCCTCAAAGGTAGCCTCAACCTCATCAACGCTGATGACTGATAAATGATAGAGGGAAGATAGACTGGTTTTTACATCTTGGCTAACATCGGTTAAAACCATGAAAACTTGGTTTTTCTGGAGACCGAGGTCAGAAGCAATCTTGGAGTACTTCTGTACTTTGTCTTGGTACTCGCCTGTCTTTGATTCCACCCAGTAGAATTGATCGTTAATATGAAAGAAAAGATCCATTTCAAAATCAGCTCCATTCGGCAAAGTAACTTGAGCATTTGTTATGTAAGAGAAATCAATCTTTTCAGCTTGACTTGCAGCAAGGCAGATCAGCTTATCCCTAACGTATCTCTCTAGCCATTTTCCTGAGAGAAAATTTAGTGCTTGGGACGACCTACTGGGTCTTGCTACCAACAGATACCTGGGTGCCTTAAAGTATCTGTACTCTTCTAAAAATGCGATTCCATGTAACTCTTTGGCAACCTGGCAAGTTGAGCTGATTACTTGTTGAGGCTCGTCTTTAAGGTTTATTGAGAAAGAGTTTCCGCTATTCATATTTGATTTAATCATTCCATAGAATCTTTTAATCAAAGAATATCGATTGCCCATAAAGGCAGCTATTTGATCTAATTTTTCCTCTTTTTCTTTCACATCTATGCTTTTGATTTTTATGTTTTTTGAGCTTAAGAATGATTCTATCTTTGATACGTCGACCTCTAATATACCGGCGGCAGCGATCTCCTCTTTATCTCTCGGTACATCGTCTGTTAGCCTAGGCTCTGGTGTTTCATGACTGGCAACCTGCTCATTCTGAGAGCTCTGATCTGTAGTTTGAGATATCTCTAATCTGGGAGAACTTTGGATAGCAATCTGTAGTCGCTGATAAATATCTTTAGTTTCTTTCACTAAGTTTTCCAGGATGGCTCGCTGATCGTTTAGCTGCTCATTATGTTCGGAAAACTTTACAGATATAGCCTGCAGAAGATCTCTACTCCAACTTTGCAGCAAATCTTGGTGACTATCTACAAGACGAGATCTAAGCCCTTTGAGATCGGCTTGAGTAGCCTGTAACTTCCGAGAAATCTCGTCTGCCAATCCTTCGACCAGTTTGGTTAAGGTTTTGTTGGCGTTGTTGAGTTCTTGGCTGTGTTGCCTTAAGTGTGAAGATATCTCTCTAATGATCTCTTGTTTCCAGATTTCCGGTCTAGGACTGACCTTGTAATGGCGAGCAACGTAAACACCCAATGAGAAACCAACAGCCACCCCAATTAATAAAACCAAAACGAAGTCCATTAGATTCGCTCCTGACCCCTGTTGTTACTTCTCGTTTAAGTTAACTAGGTTACTCGCTTGTTTCAAGATTCTCAGGCGAGGTGAGCGAATTTTCAAGAAGAGGCGTATCTTGTCCCGAAGAGCCGAGCAGGGATCCCAGCCAGCCCTGCTGGAGCGCTTTCTGGGTGGGAGTGAGTTGCGGCAACGCTTCGAGGGTGTAAACATCCGGGCGGGGTGGATCCAAGGGGATCCAGAAGTGTTTCAACTGATCGCCTTGGAAGACGCTCAGGCAGATGACCTGGTGGGGCTGGTAGGCCGCCAAGCGTTCTGGCAAGTTGGCAGCGCTTACCCGGAAGCCATCCAAGGCCACCAGCTCGTCGCCGGCCCAGATGCCTGCTTTTTGGGCCGGGGATCCCATCTCCACTGTGCTGATGCGGTTGCCTTCGCCGTTGAAGTTCAGGCCCAGATAGGGGGAAGGGTCAGGGCGGCTGAAGTGGGCCTTGAGGGTGAGGCCAAAAGGGTGTAGGTGAGCGTTGTAGTCCAGCTCTTCCGTACCTTCCACATAGGCGGCGAAAAAGCGGCCAAGATCGGCGCCGGCTGCCCGCTCAAAGGCTTCCCGCAAGTCTTGGTGGGTGTAGCCTTTCTCAAACCGGCCAAAGCGCTGCCACAAATCCTGCATGGCCGTGTCCAGGGATCCCTGGCCCCCCGAAAGGTGGCGAATGTGCAGATCCAGCAGCCAGCAGACCAAAGCGCCCTTGAGGTAATAGGAAACCTGGCTGTTGAGGCTATTTTCGTGGGGACGGTAGAGTTTGATCCAGGTGTCGAAACTGGATTCCCGCAGCGATTGCACGGCCCGACCCGGAGTACGCTGCAGCCGGCCAATTTGCTCGGCCAGGATCTGCAAAAAATCTTTGGCGCTGAGGATCCCTGCCCGCAGCAAGATGACATTTTCGTAGTAGCTGGTTGCCCCCTCGCAAAACCAGAGGCAGTCCACGTAATTTTCTTGGTTGTAGTCAATTTTCTCCAAAGCCAGAGGGCGCAGCCGCTTGACGTTCCAAGCATGGAAAAGCTCGTGGGCCAGCAGAGCCAAAAAGCGGCGATAGGACTGGGGCCGACGCAGCTCCAGGCCAGAATAGTTGAGGGTGGTGCTGTACTTGTGCTCTAGGCCGCCAAATCCCCCTGGCGACAAATGCACAATAAACCAGTAGCGGTCGTAGGGCAGCCCGCCAAAAAACGCCGCAGTGGCCCGGACAATTTTCTCGGCATCGGCCACCGCTTGCTCCAAATCCAGGGTGCCTGCTCCCCAGACCACGAAGTAATGCGGGATCCCTTCCACTGCAAACGACCGCAACTGGTGCAGGCCCACCTCCACCGGACTATCCACCAGCTCGTCGTAGTCTGCCGCCACAAAAGACTGGCCGGAAGCAGGATCCTCAGAAGAAGAAATCAAAGGTCGCAAACTGGTGGCGATGCGCCAATCAGGCTTGGGAGGGATCACCGTCAAGGTGTAGGGTTCCCGCTCGCGACCGGGCACATAGAAAAAGAGCGCCGCCCCGTTGAAGTAGGCGTGGGTGAGATCCAAATGGTTGGTGCGCACCGTCAGCTCATAGGCATAGACCCGATAGCGAACCTTCACAGCCGAACAGCCCGGCGGCTCGATCTCCCAAGTGTTCTTATCTACCTTCCGCCAGGCCAAAGGGATCCCTTGCTCCGTTGCCGCCTGAAACTCTTGCACATGGCGGGCATATTCCCGCACCAGGTAGGATCCCGGCGTCCACACCGGCAGCCGCAGTCGCAGAGGCACTTCTGGATCCACCTCTTGGATCTGTAGTTCCACCTCCAGCAGATGCTTGGCCGGCTCCGGCATCCGCACTGTGAAATGCTGGCGGCTCAGTTGAGAAGGTGCAGCAACAACAGCCTCCGGGATCCCCATAGGATTTTCCAGTCCACCACTTGCTTCCTACCACCCAGAGCTGGCAAGGCCCCAGTGACAATAGCCCTTATCCTACCCTTGGCTTGGGATCCCTTTGTGGAACAGAAACGAGACCTAAAAACGTAGCCCATGCTACAAAGATGCCTAGGCAGAACCCTCTACCTTAGGGTAAACCCGGCTATTGTTGCCGATTCTGGAGTCGATAGGGTTGCAACTCGGCCCAATGCTTCTAAATTGATCTTACATGGATTGATCTTAGGTATAAACTGACCTCAAAAGGTTGATGAGTATGGTGGTGGCCGTCGCAGAAAAATCTCTGATCACAGCCTTCAAGCAACTGGGAGGCCCTCACCATCCTCCGGTTATCGAAACGTTTGAACGTGGTAAGACCATCTTTTTCCCTGGGGATCCGGCGGAGCGGGTTTACTTTTTGGTGAAAGGAGCTGTCAAGCTCTCGCGGGTCTACGAAATGGGGGAAGAAATTACCGTTGCTCTTCTGCGGGAAAACAGCATCTTCGGGGTGCTCTCCTTCATCACGGGGCAGCGCTCCGACCGCTTCTATCACGCGGTGGCCTTTACGCCTGCTGAGTTGCTCTCTCTGCCGATTGAGCAGGTGGAAAAATCCCTGCGGGAGAACGCCGAACTGGCCATGTTGCTGCTCAAGAGCTTGTCTTCCCGCATTTTGCAAACGGAGATGATGATCGAGACGCTGGCTCACCGCGATATGGGATCCCGTCTGGTTAGCTTTTTGCTGATCCTCTGCCGCGATTTCGGGGTGCCTGGCCCGGATGGGGTCACCATTGATCTCAAGCTGTCTCACCAGGCCATTGCCGAAGCCATTGGCTCGACCCGCGTCACCATCACCCGTCTGTTGGGAGAGCTGCGCAAGAAGAAGTACATTTCCATTTACAAGAAGAAGATCACTGTACACGACCCGATGCGGCTGAGCCACCGCTTTGTCTAGAGGGGATGGGGCCTAAACTCTGCCCCCCAAACCAGCCAATGCTCAACTCACCCCTGCAGCTCCGCAGAATCTTTGGGTTCTCTCTCTTAAAGTTTTCTGGAAGCTGACGGGATCCCGGTCAAGGATCTATTAGCCTGTGGGGGGATCTGGCTTTGGCCAGAGCTGTCTAGCCAATTGCTGAGGTGTAACTGTGGAAACGGCCATCGAGTGGATTACCGCCCATGAGATCCTCGACTCGCGAGGACGCCCCACCCTAGAAGCCCTGGTGGGCCTGGCCAACGGAGCAACGGGCTTGGCGCAGGTGCCCAGCGGCGCTTCGACCGGTACCTTTGAGGCCCACGAGCTGCGGGACGGGGATCCCAAGCGCTATGGAGGTAAGGGCGTGCTGAGGGCGGTGGAAAACATTCTTGGCCCCATCCAGTCGGAGCTGCGGGGAGAAGATGCCCTCAACCAAGCCCGCATCGACCAGTTGCTGATCGACCTGGACGGCACCCCCAACAAGTCCCGCCTGGGGGCCAACGCCATTTTGGCAGTTTCTCTGGCGACGGCCAAAGCGGCGGCGGAAGCGGTGGGCCTGCCTCTTTACAAATATCTGGGCGGGCCTTTTGCCAACTTGCTGCCGGTGCCGTTGATGAACGTGCTCAACGGCGGTGCCCACGCCGACAACAACGTGGACATCCAGGAGTTTATGCTGGTGCCCATTGGTGCGGCCAGCTTTCGCGAGGCGCTGCGCTACGGGGCCGAGGTGTTTGCGGTGCTGAAGACGGTGCTACAGCAGAAGGGGCTGTCCACCGGGGTGGGGGACGAAGGCGGATTTGCCCCCGATCTCCCCTCCAATGCGGCAGCTTTGGATCTGTTGCTGACGGCCATCGAACAGGCAGGCTACAGGCCGGGGGAAGATATCGCCTTGGCCCTGGACGTGGCCGCCAACGAGCTGCTGCAGGATGGGCAGTACCACTTCGAGGGCCAAGCCCGTAGCGCCGAGCAAATGGTCAATTACTACGAGCAACTGCTGGCCAACTATCCCATCCTTTCCGTTGAAGATGGACTGGCGGAGGAAGACTGGGCCGGCTGGCAGGCCCTCACCACTCAACTGGGATCGCGGGTGCAACTGGTAGGGGACGACCTGTTCGTCACCAACCCAGCCCGGCTGCAGAAAGGCATCGACAGCGGCGCCGCCAACGCCATCTTGATCAAGCTCAACCAGATTGGCACGCTGACGGAGACGGTCTCGGCCATGCACCTGGCTAGCCAGGCAGGTTTTCGCTCTGTGATCAGCCACCGCTCCGGTGAGACAGAAGACACCACCATCGCCGACCTGGCGGTGGCCACCCGCGCCGGCCAGATCAAAACCGGATCCCTCTGCCGCAGCGAGCGCATTGCCAAATACAACCAACTGTTGCGCATCGAAGACGAGCTGGGGGAAGCGGCAGTCTATGCCGGCCGGGTGGGCCTGGGCCCTAAAGCTCGCTAACTCCCGTTCCATCCCTCCCCAGCACCTGCACCAAAAAGGCCCAGCGGTCGGCGGTCTCTTCAATGAGCTTGGTGGTGGGCTTGCCGGCCCCGTGGCCGGCTTTGGTGTCGATGCGAATGAGGATGGGCTGGGATCCCCCCTGTGCCGCCTGCAGGGCAGCAGCAAACTTGAAGCTGTGGGCCGGCACCACCCGGTCGTCGTGATCTGCTGTGGTGATCAGGGTGGCGGGATAGGCGGTGCCGGGCTTGAGGTTGTGCAGGGGGGAATAGGCGTAGAGGGCCTTGAATTCCTCCGGGTCTTCCGGGGATCCGTACTCCGAGACCCAGGCCCAGCCGATGGTGAACTTATGAAAGCGCAGCATGTCGAACACCCCCACAGCGGGCAGGGCCGCGGCAAACAGCTCCGGCCTTTGGGTCAGGCAGGCCCCCACCAAGAGGCCGCCGTTGCTGCCGCCGGCGATGGCCAGCTTCGAGGGGTTGGTGTAGCCATGGGCCATCAGCCACTCAGCCGCGGCGATGAAGTCGTCGAAGACCTTTTGCTTGTTGAGCTTGGTGCCCGCCTGGTGCCAGGCTTCCCCATATTCGCCGCCGCCGCGCAAATTGGGCTGGGCGTAAACTCCCCCCATCTCCAGCCAGGCCACCAGGCCCACCGAGAAGCTGGGGGTCAGAGAGATGCCGAAGCCGCCGTAGCCGTACAGCAAGGTGGGGTGATCCCCTGTCCGCGCTAGGCCACGGCGGTGGACAAGGAACATGGGAATGCGGGTGCCGTCTTTGCTGGCGTAGAACACCTGCTGCACCTCATAGGCGTGGGGATCGAAATCCACCTGCGGTTGGCGAAAGAGGGTGCTCCTGCCAGTGGTGAAGTCGTAGCGGTAGATGGTGGGCGGGGTGGTGAAGCTGGTGAAGGTGTAGAAGGTCTCAGTGTCGTAGCGCTTGCCGCCAAAGCCGCTGGCGGATCCCAGCCCCGGCAGAGGGATCTCCCCCTGGTAGGTGCCGTCTAAAGCAAAGGTCTTGATCTGGGTGTGGGCGTCTTTGAGGTAGAAGGCAACAAATTGATTGTGGATGAGGCTAACCCCCTGCAGGGTCTCCTCAGCCTCAGGGATCACCTCTTGCAGGTGCCCTGGGTTGTCGAGATCAAGGGCCACCAGTCGCCGCCGCGGAGCCTGGAAGTCCGTCAGCAGCCAAAAGCGGGAGCCGTCGTTGCCGACAAAGCTGTACTCGGCCTGGAACTCGCAAATGAGCTCCACCACCGGCGAGTTGGGATCCCGTAGGTCTTTGTAGAAGAGGAGGTTTTTGGGATCCGTGCCCCGCCAGACGGAGATGATCAGGTAGTTGCCATCTTCGGTAACCCCGCCAGCAAAGCCCCACTCTTTTTGGTCGGGGCGGTGATAGATCAAGACATCTTCCGACTGGGGGGTGCCGAGGCGGTGGTAGTAGAGCTTTTGGAAGTAGTTGGCGCTTTCGTACTCGCTGCCGGGGGGCGGCTCGTCGTAGCGGCTGTAGAAAAATCCCTGCCCATCCCGTGTCCAGCTGGCCCCAGAGAACTTAATCCAGCGCAGGTGATCCGGCAGGTCTTCTCCAGTTTCGATGTCCCGCACCTTCCACTCCTGCCAGTCGGAGCCGGAGCGGGAGAGGCCATAGGCCAGGTAGCGCCCGTCGCGGCTGATGGCAATGCCTGAGAGGGCCACGGTGCCGTCTTGTGAGAGGGTGTTGGGATCCAGCAAAACCCGGGCTTCGCCCTCCAGGCTTTCTTGGGTATAGAGAACGCTCTGGTTTTGCAGGCCGTCGTTTTTGAAGTAGAAGTAGCGGCCGCCCTCTTTGAAGGGCTGGCTGTATTTTTCGTAGTTCCAAAGTTGGGTCAGGCGCTCCAGGAGCCGCTGCCGCGCCGGGATCCGCTGCAGATAGTCAAAAGTTAGCCGGTTTTGCGCCTCGATCCAGGCCCGCGTCTGCTCAGAATCCAGATCCTCCAGCCAGCGATAGGGATCCGGCACCGGCTGCCCATGGTAGACATCGACAACGGTGGGATCCGGATGGCTGGGCGGGTAGTTAAACATAGGGACGGAGCAGCGAAAGGCCAATTCCACTATGGCAGAGGGAAGAGTCGGCAACCCACCCCAAGACCTGAGCCTCGAATGTCTGGGGGAGCAAGCCTCGCTATAGTGGAAGCCGAGTTGTGCAGGTGGGTTTCGTGCTTCAGGGTTCCCCTTCCTCTCAGCGTTCCCAGGTCGAACGGATTGGCGCCTATCCCTGCGGCCAGGGCCACTACCGCTTCTCGGTGTGGGCGCCCTTGGTCGAACACGTGGAGCTAAAAGTCATTAGCCCCGTCCAACAGGTCATCCCTCTGGCCCAAGATGGGCAAGGCTACTGGCAGGGTGAAGTGGAGGGGATCCCACCGGGGCCGGTGGACTACCTCTACCGCCTGCACACCTCAGCGGGGGTGGTGGAGCGGCCGGATCCCGCTTCCCGCTGCCAGCCCCGCGGCGTCCATGGCCCTTCGCGGGTGGTGGATCCCCACTTCGACTGGCAGGATCAAGCCTGGAAGGGGATCCCGCTCTCCCAGTGGATCCTCTACGAGCTGCATGTAGGCACCTTTACCCCGGAGGGCACCTTTGCCGCCCTGATCCCCCGCCTGCCGCAACTGGTGGAGCTGGGGGTCAACGTGCTGGAGCTCATGCCGGTGGCCCAGTTTCCGGGGGAGCGCAACTGGGGCTATGACGGCGTCTATCCCTATGCCGTGCAGGTCAGCTATGGAGGAGCAGCGGGCCTGAAGGCGCTGGTCAATGCCTGCCACCAGCAGGGCCTGGCGGTTGTTTTGGACGTGGTCTACAACCACCTGGGGCCGGAGGGGAACTACCTGCGGAACTTTGGCCCCTACTTCACCGACAAGTACCGCACCCCTTGGGGGGAGGCCCTCAACTTCGACGACCGCTATTCCGACGGCGTGCGGGAGTTTTTCCTGCAAAATGCCGAATACTGGCTAGAGGAGTTTCACCTGGACGGCCTGCGGCTGGACGCCGTGCATGCCATCTACGACTTCAGCGCCCACCCCTTTTTGCAGGAATTGGCAGAGCGGGTGGAGGCCCTGGAGGCGCGCACAGGCTGGCCCAGGGTTCTGGTAGCCGAAAGCGACCTCAACGACGTCCGCCTCATCACCCCCCGCGAGCAAGGGGGCTACGGCCTAGATGCCCAGTGGTGCGACGACTTCCATCACTCGGTTCACACCCTGCTTACCGGGGAAAAGACAGGCTACTACCAAGACTTCGGCCAATTGGAGCACCTGGCCAAGTCCTACCGCGAGAGCTACGTCTATTCTGGGCAGTACTCCCGCTACCGGGCCCGCCGCCACGGCAATTCCGCTCTCGCCAGGCCGGGCTCCCAGTTTGTAATCTGCATCCAAAACCACGACCAAGTGGGCAACCGCAGGCTGGGAGAGCGCCTCAGCCAGCTCACTTCCCTAGAGGGCCTGAAGTTGGCCGCCGCCGTCCTGCTGCTGGCTCCCATGCTGCCGCTGCTGTTTATGGGGGAAGAATATGGGGAGGTGGCCCCGTTTCTCTACTTCATTAGCCACGGGGATCCCGACCTGGTGGAAGCGGTGCGGCAGGGACGGCGCCGCGAGTTCAGCGCCTTTGCCTGGCAAGGGGAGGTGCCGGACCCGCAAGCGGAAGAGACCTTCTTGCGCTCCAAGCTCAACTGGGAGCTGGGCACTGCTGGCCACCACCAGGTCTTGCGGCGGTGGTACCAAACCCTCATTCACCTGCGCAAGACCCTGCCGCCGCTGCAAAACCTGGAGCGGAGTTCGGTGGGGGTGGAGCTGTTTGCTCCAAGCGGCCTGGCCCTGCACCGCCAGCAGGGATCCCAAGCCGTTCTGGCCCTGTTTAACTTCAGCTCCGACCAAGCAGCCACCTACGCCCAATGGCCCAACGGCCGGTGGGAGAAGCTTCTAGATAGCGGCGACCAGAGATCCTCGGCAAAAAACCAAGGGGATCCCGTTGAGGTGCCGCCCTATGGAGTGGTGGTGTACGGCCAGTGATCCCGACCGCAGCCGTAGCGCCAGGCCTCGCGCCGCCGGTTCCAGAAGTAGTCTTGCGGGGCCCCTTCCAGGCGGTCGGCTAGCCTTTGCAAGAGCTCGTAGAGGCCGAGGGCGCCAAAGTGGCCCGCCCAGGCCACCAGCTCCGGCAACCCCAACCGGGGCAAAAGCGCGGCCACCAGGGCTGGATCTTGCCTCATCACCCCCCACAGTGCCTGGGCCAAGCCGCCAAACTGCACCACATCCTGCAAAAAGAGCTGCACCACCTGGGGGCCGGCGGCAACCATGGCCTCAAACACTCTGCTCAACAGGCGGTTAATGCTGTTGGGATCCCAGTTTTTCTCTCCCAAAGGAGGGATCATCGCCTTCTGAAAAAGCCAGGTTACCGCCAAATTAGGCTGGTAGGGCTGCAGCAGGGCCAGGGCCGCCTGCTCCAACTGCCGCTGCACCAGCGCCTCGTGGATCCCCTGCTGCAGGCGATCCAGATGGCGCAACATCGCCCCAAAGCCGCCAAAGCTCAAAGGCGACTGGCTGCCGCTGCTGTCGCCAACCGCCAAGAGGCGATCCCAAGGCAGTTGCAGCGGGCTGCGGCGGTAGGCGGGGAAAACACCACACAGCTTGCGCAGCCAGCGGATCTGGGCCAACTCGGCCCCCTGGTAGGCAGGGAGCAGCCGGCAGTAGTCCTGCCAAAGCCTCTCCAGACTGGGTCGGCGGGGATCCCGGTCGCAGTAGGTAAAGAGATAGGTGGTGCGGCCATCGCGGGCGGGGAAGGCCTCCCAAAAGGGCTGGTAGCCCTCCTGGGCGGGGGTAAAGCTGTAGAACAGATCCCCAGTGGGTTGCTCCGGCAGCCCCTGGGCGCAGGATCCCACCACCAGACAGACGCTGTCCGGCGGCTGCCCTTGACGGGCCTGGGCCAAGATGGGGGAGCGGTGCCCCATGGCATCCAGCAGCAGTTGGGCGCTGAGCTGGCCGGTGGTGGTTTGGATGCGGATCCCATCGGGGTGGACCGTGGCGCCCAGAAACCCGGTTTGCTCCCGCACCTGGCCCCCCCAGGCCAGAAAATGCTGCTTGAGGAACTCCAGCAAGCTGACCGGATCCACGCCCACGTTCAGCACCCCTTCCACCCACCAGGTGGGGCCCTCCCCAAAGCCAATGCGCCCCCTGGGGTAGTGGGTCACCTGCACCGCCTCCCACTCTGTCGAGGTGAGCAACTCCAGCTCTAACAACACCTGCAGCTCCTGCCGGGAGGTGTTCCACTCCTGCTCCCGCCCCCGCAGGCTCCCCCGCTCGATGAGGATCACCCGCCAGCCCCGCTGGGCCAAAGCCGCTCCCAAGAGGATCCCCAGGGTGCCGCCGGCAATCACCACATCGGCATCCCGGCTGCCCAGGCGCTCAGAACAGCGGTGCACCACCGCCGCGGGCAACGCCGTCTGCCCCTGGCGCAGGGATCCCCACCAGGCCTCCGAGGCGGGCAGAGCTTCAGGCGAAGAGATGAGTTCAGCCATGGCGGGAAGAACCGACAGAAGCGTTCCCTCTAGGCTAGACCAGCCCGCGGCTGTGGAGGCGACGGTGGATCAAAGCCAGCGTATCCACCTCGCCCACGTTGCCCGGAAACAGCACCACCGGCAAGTTGGGAAAGCGGGGGTGATCCGCCGGCGTGAGCACCATGGAGACCCCTGGGTAGATCTGCCCCAGCAGCCGCACTGCCGGCAGGTTGAGGCCGAGGCTGAGGGTGTCGTTGGAGGTGATGCCGCCCTTGCTGACCAGGTAGCCCATCCCCTCCGGCAGCCCCTGCACAATGGCCATCAACAAACGAGAAACCCTCTGCCCAAAGGCCAGGCGTGCCTCTGGGGTGGCACCGTCGAACCTCACTTCTTCTCGGCTGGTGTAGACCACCGGCGTCAGGCCCTGCTCGTAGGCGCGCTGGACTTGGCTCAAGATGGCCGGCAGCAGCTCCGCTTCCCGCCCCGGTTCCAACAGGCGCTTCACCTCCACTTCAATGCCCTGGATCCCTGGCTCCTGCAACAGGCGGGCCAACTGCTGGCTGGACTTTTGCACATGGGATCCCACGATCACCACCCCTGGCCGGTCGGAGCGGACAAACTGCCCCATTTGCTCTGGCGGAACCGGCTGCGGCGGCAACTGGGCTAGAGCCGTCAAGAGGCTGGCGGCGCTGCGAAACAAAAAGCGCTTCCCCTGCTCCAGAGCCGCCCAAACATCCTGGGCAAAACGATCCAGATCCGCTTGGGTTTCTCCATCCACCACACAGCAGACATTCCCCTCTAGACCCAAAAGCTGCTCCAAACAGCCGGCGCGGATCTGCTCCAGCGTCAATCGCACCACCTGCTCAGCCTGGATCCGCCCCTGGGTTTTTTCCTGCACATAGTCGGGCAAATAGCTGTGGTGGTAGCCGAACACCGCATCGCGGGCAAACTCCGTTTCATGCACGGGCACCCAGCGGCCCTCCACCCGCAGGTAGTGGACGCTGTCGCGGGTGATGCGCCCTCCCTCAAAAAAAGCCGGCACCAGAAAATGGGCATCAAAAGGCCCCAGCTCCGCCGCCATGACATCGGTTTCCAAGGGGTAGTGCCCGCGCAGCGTCGAGTCGGAGCGGCTGACAAAGAGGGCCCGCTCCCACCCCAGCTCCCCCATGGCCTGCTTGAGGGCCCGGCAGACCGACCGTGTCACCTCGGCAGCCTTGGCCGGCGGCAGGGATCGCGTGTTGGTGAGAATGAAGCGAATTGGCGAGCCATCCTGCAGGCCCAGCTTGAGCGTTTCCGCATCCCAGCGGGTCAGCAGCAGGCAACTGTGCACGGTCTGGGATCCGGTGGGATCATCATCCAGCACGACAATGGGGGGACGAGTCATCGGAGTATCTCAATCCAGAACGACAGCATAGCCCCAAGCCTCCAGGCGGAGACAACCTCGCAACACCCCACCCGCTTGCACCCCCTCCTTATCATCCTCTCCCAAATTGGCCGCTCCCTCGATCCCCATCCTGTTTTTTCTCTTGATTCGAGAGAAGTTTGCCATGATTGAGATCTACCGGTGCAATCGACTGGCTTCGGGGGCCGCCAACAGTGGCAGCCACTCCCTCCCACCTACATCCATGGGGAAAAAGCCATGGGGCAAGCTGAGCTGCAACTTCAGATCAAGCGGATTCAGCAGGACGTGCTGCGCATGGGGGCGCTGGTGGAAAAATCGGTGGTCTTGGCCCAGCAGGCCCTGTTTGAACAGAACTTGGCCGCTGCCGAACAGGCCATCTCCCAAGACAAGCAAATTGACCGTTTTTATCGTCAAATCGAGAAAGATTGTATTAGCTTGATCGCCTTGCGCTCGCCGGTGGCACAAGATCTGCGCTGGATCAGCGCCCTGATGCAACTGGTGCGGGATCTGGAGCGGATTGGCGACTACGCCAAAGACTTGGCCGAAGTGGCCTTGCGCTTGGCTTTCTACCCGCCGCCGCCGGAGCTGAGGCACATTCGCGTGATGATGCAGCGCTGCCAGAAAATGCTCAGCCATAGCCTGGCGGCCCTGACGGAGTTGGATGCCGAGCTGGGCCGACAACTGAAGCGGGAAGACGACGCCGTTGATGAAGACTACACCAACCTTTACAATACGTTGGCGCAACAGTCGGACATCAGGGGATCGATCGAGCCTATCCTGTTGATGTTGCTGGCGATCCGCTACCTAGAACGTCTGGCCGACCACAGCACCAACATCGGTCAGCGGGTGGCTTTTATCGTCACCGGCCACCGAGATTAACGCCAACGGGTTGAGTCTTGCCCTGTCTTAACCCCCCTTCTTCCCTCCTCCTTTCCCTGACACCCAAAATGGACTTCTCTCGGATTTTTCAGCATTTTCTCTCTCAGGAACAATGGACCGACAAAGACACACTTCTTGCTCTCTTGCCATCCCCTGATCCAGAAGCGCAGGAAATGCTTGAGATTGCCCTCGATGGTCTGGTGCGGGCAGGGTTTCTCGAACGCACAGGGGATCCGCCTCGCTATCGGCGTAGGCCGGATGAATCCCTGGTGGTGGGGCGCTTGCGCTGTTCCAGCAAGGGCTTTTGCTTCGCCATCCGGGATGAGCCGGGGGCGGAGGATGTGTACATCCACGGCAGCAACCTCAGCGGCGCTTGGAACGGCGACCAAGTGATAGCCCGGATCACCAAAGAGGGCAATCGCCGCCGCAGCCCGGAGGGAGAGGTGGTGGCCGTCATGGAGCGGGCCAACCCTACACTGGTGGGCCGCCTCAAACAGACGGAACAGGACTTTCGGGTGGTGCCTTTGGATGACCGGCTGCTGTTCGAGCTGGCCTTGACGGAGGGATCCCCTGCCGAGCTGGCGGAAGGTCGGGTGGCCTATGTGGAAGTGGAGCGCTATCCGCTGGGAGATTTGCCCCCCGTGGGCACGATTCGCAAGATCTTGGGCGACGGCCCGGAGGCCTCCATCGATGCAGATCTGGTTTGTTGCAAGTACGACCTGCCGCAGGAGTTTCCCCCGGCGGTGCTAGAAGCCGCGGCCGCCCTGCCCAAAAAGCTGAGCCGCTCCGACCAAAAGGGCCGTCGCGATCTGCGCGATTGGTTTTGCATCACTTTAGAACCCTTGGATCTGCAGCACCCCCACGGCCTCGAGCCCAACGTGGCCGTCTCCCTGCAGCGGCAGGAAGAGGACAACTGGCTGCTGGGGATCCACATTGCCGACGTGGCCCACTGGCTGGATCCTGAGCATCCTCTGGAGCAAGAAGCTCAGCAGCGGACGGCCACCGTTTACCTCGACACGAGGGTGTTGCCTCTTTTTCCGCCGGAAGTGCACAGCCGCCTGGCTCTGTTGCCGCAGCAGGAGCGCTTGGCCTATTCGTTGCTGTTAACCATCGACCCAGAGGGGGTGGTACAAAGCTTCGAGATCCATCCCAGCCTGGTGCAGTCGCGGGCTCACCTCTCCTATGGCCAGGTGCAGGCCCTCTTGGCCACCGCTGCGGATCTGGGCCCTGAGGAGGAGGTGCCAGAATTGATGGCCCTGCTGCAAAACCTGCTCCGCCTCAGCCAAATCCTGCGGGTCAAACGTCACCAAGCGGGCGGCTTTGACCTGCCCCTGTTGGATTTGCTCACCCCCCACTCCGCTGACGAGAGCGGCTACGGCCCCCTTTTGATCAGCGATCGCCTCGGCGCCCACGCTCTGATGACCGAGGTGCTGCTGCTGGCCAACCAAACCTTGGGCCACCATTTGCGCCAATTGGGGATCCCTTCCTTGGCCCGCGTGCAGTCCGCCCCCACTGCCGAGGCCCTGCAGAACTTTTTGCGCCTGGCCAACGCCATGAAGCTGGATCTGAATTTGCAGGATCCAGAAGCCGTGACCTTGGCCGATTGGCAGCGGATCTGTGTCCGCATCACCGCCCCCGATGTGTTGGCCGCAGGGACTAGCCCAGCCTTGGTGGCCCAGTTGTTGGCCACTTTGCCCCCCGTCGAGTATTGCCTGCAGCCTCTGCAGGAGCCCCTCGGCCATTTTGGCTTGGGCCTTAAAGAACCCTACGCCACCTTTACGGCCCCTTTACGCCGCTATGCCGATTTGCTGAATTTGCGTGCTTTGCACCTGGCCTTGAGCAAAGGACGGGATCGCCGCAGCCCGCGCTCCAAAACCGTGGTGGATCTGCACGGCCCCGGCGGCTACGGCCAGATCGACTGGCAGGTGTTGCCACCCAAGCTGCAGGAGGAATGGCAGGCCTTTCTCCAGGCGCAACTGCCCAAAATCCAGGAGGGGCACCGGATCCGGCAGCACGCAGAACGGGAGCTGATGGGCCTGAAGCGCTCTGAGTTCATGCAAAAACATCTGGGGGAGGTGTTCCCCGGCCTGATCATCGGCGTCCAGAACTACGGCTTTTTTGTGCAGGTGGATCCCATCTTGGCGGAAGGGTTGGTGCGGGTCAGCACCCTGAAAAACGATTGGTACGAGTACCGCAGCCGCCAGCAGGCCCTGGTAGGGCGCAAGAGCCGGCGCCAGTTCCGTCTGGGGGATCGAGTGGAAGTGCAGATTAAAAACGTCGATTACTACCGCCAGCAAATTGATTTGGCAGTGATCGGCGAGGGCCGCCCCTGCGAAGAAGAGGAATAAGGCGGGGATCCCTCCATCGATCGAGGGCAAAGGGGGCGGTTGTTGCGAACTCTGGCGCGGCCAAAATGGGCGATACCTGAATTATCAGGATCCCTTTTCCCAAGCGGGGGCCGAGATGGCCGCTTCCCCTGCTGTCTTCCTATACACTGTAGTAAAAAACCTGCTGAACTTCTATGCAGCCCACCAATCCCAACCAATTTACCGAGAAAGCCTGGAGCGCCATTGTCCAATCCCAGGATGTAGCCCGGCGGCACCAGCAGCAGCAACTGGAAACCGAGCATTTGCTCATCTCCCTTCTCGATCAAGAAGGGGGTCTCACCCAGACCATTTTGCAGCGGGCCGGCCTCGATCCAAGGCTGGTGCGGGACAAGGTGGAAAGCTTTATCAACCAGCAGCCCAAGCTGGCGCGGGTGGATCAGCTCTACCTGGGCCGCGGCCTGGAGACCACGCTGGATCGGGCTGAAGAGTTTCGCAAAGAATACGAAGACGACTTCATTTCGGTAGAGCACTTGCTTTTGGGAGCCCTGGACGACGAGCGGGTGGGCAAGCGGGTTTTAGCACCCCTAGGTTTGACCGTCGAGCGCCTCAAACCCGTTATCCAACAAGTGCGGGGCAAACAGCGGGTTACCGACAAAAACCCTGAGTCCCGCTACGAGGCCCTGGAGCGCTATGGCCGCGACTTGACCAAGGCCGCCCGCGAAGGGAAGCTGGATCCGGTGATCGGGCGGGACGACGAGATCCGCCGCGTCGTTCAGGTGCTCTCCCGCCGCACCAAAAACAACCCGGTGCTCATCGGCGAACCCGGCGTGGGGAAAACCGCCATTGTCGAAGGTCTCGCTCAACGCATCAACCGGGGAGATGTGCCGGAGTCGTTGAAAAACCGGCGCGTCATTGCCCTAGATATGGGCTCCTTGATTGCTGGCGCCAAGTACCGCGGTGAGTTTGAAGACCGCCTCAAAGCTGTGCTCAAGGAGGTTACCGAATCGGAAGGGCAGATCATCCTCTTCATCGACGAGCTGCACACCGTGGTCGGGGCGGGGGCTGCCGAGGGGGCGATGGATGCCGGCAACCTGCTCAAGCCGATGCTGGCCCGGGGCGAATTGCGCTGCATTGGCGCCACCACCCTGGATGAGTACCGCAAACACATCGAAAAAGACGCCGCCCTGGAGCGCCGCTTCCAGCCGGTGTATGTGGATCAGCCCTCCGTAGAAGACACCATCTCCATCCTGCGCGGCCTCAAAGAGCGCTACGAGCTGCACCACGGGGTCAAGATCAGCGACTCGGCCTTGGTGGCGGCAGCCGTTCTCTCCAACCGCTACATCTCCGAGCGCTTTTTGCCCGACAAGGCCATCGACCTGGTGGACGAAGCGGCAGCCAAGCTCAAGATGGAGATTACCTCCAAGCCCGTTGAGCTGGACGAGATTGACCGGCGCATCATGCAACTGCAGATGGAGGAGCTCTCCCTCAAGAAGGAAGACGACCTCGCCTCCAAAGATCGCCTGGGCAAAATCGAGCAGGAGCTGGCCAACCTGATGGAGCGACAGCGGGAGCTCAATGCTCGTTGGCAGATGGAAAAAGAGGCCATCGAGCGGCTGCAAAACCTCAAAGCCGAGCGGGATGCCGTCAAGCTGCAGATTGAACAGGCAGAACAAAAATATGACCTCAACCGCGCTGCCGAGCTCAAATACGGCAAGCTGATGGAGCTGGAGCGGCAGATCCAAGAGCAGGAGGCCCACCTGGCCAAGCTGCAGGCCAACGGTGAGCCCTTGCTGCGGGAGCAGGTGACGCCCGAAGACATTGCCGAGATCGTCTCCCGCTGGACCGGGATCCCGGTCACCAGCTTGATGGAGTCGGAAAAGCAAAAGCTGCTGCGCCTGGAAGCCCACTTGCACCAGCGGGTGGTGGGCCAGGACGAAGCGGTAGCCGCCGTAGCCGCTGCCATTCGGCGGGCCCGGGCCGGCCTCAAGGATCCCAACCGACCCATCGGCTCGTTCCTGTTCATGGGGCCCACCGGCGTCGGGAAGACCGAGCTGGCTCGCGCCTTGGCGGAGTTCCTCTTCGATACCTCCGAAGCGATGGTGCGCATCGACATGTCCGAGTACATGGAGAAGCACTCTGTCTCCCGCTTGATTGGGGCTCCGCCGGGCTATGTGGGCTACGAAGAAGGGGGGCAGCTCTCGGAAGCGGTGCGGCGCCGTCCCTACTCGGTGGTGCTCTTTGACGAGGTGGAGAAAGCTCACCCCGATGTCTTCAACATCCTGCTGCAGGTGCTGGACGATGGCCGCATCACCGACTCCCAGGGGCGGACGGTGGACTTCAAGAACACCATCATCATCATGACCAGCAACATCGGCAGCGAGCTGATTCTGGAAATCGGGGGCGATGAGAGCCGCTACGAGGAGATGAAAACTCAGGTGCTGGCCATGCTGCGGCACCACTTCCGGCCGGAGTTCCTCAACCGCGTGGATGAACTCATCATCTTCCACGCCCTCACCAAAGCGCAGATTCGCCAGATCGTCAGCCTGCAGATGCGGCGGGTGGAGCAGTTGCTGGCGGATCAGCAGATTGAGATTGTCCTCACCGAAGAGGCCAAGGACTACCTGGCCGAGCTGGGCTACGATCCCGTGTTTGGGGCCCGACCCCTCAAGCGGGTCATCCAGCGGGAGATCGAAAACCCCATCGCCACCAAGCTGCTGGAAAACGAGTTCCTGCCCGGCGACCGCATCCTGGTGGATGTGGCCAACGAGCGGCTGGTCTTCCGCAAGATTGGCTCTCAGCCCAGCCAAGAGCCGCCTGCTGCTGTAGCCGTCAGCTAAGTTGGTTAGAGGCTAATTACCTGGTCAGGTGGGTTGTCTTTTAAGGCCGCGTAGAGGTCGGGAAAGCAGCCCACCTGTACGCCTTTGACCACATTCTTGGGAACACAATAGCCCGGCTCCTTGCGCCCCTGGCCCTTTGAGTCGCACCACTTGGGTTCCCCTTCCGCCAGGTTGCGCTCCAGGGCGCACAGGTCACACATCATCAGCAAAATCTTTTGCGCTTCGGCAATCTTGGCCAGGCGCTCGCCAATGGGATCCCCCTGCCGCAAGACAAAGCAGTTGTCGTCAAAAAAGAACATGCCCACCACTTCCACGCCGTGTACCCCCGCTTCTAGCTGCGGCAGGATCATCTGGCCCAGCTTGTAGGTGCCGCCGCGAGGAGTGATGAAGACGTAGGCAACTTTCATGGCCGCTCCTTAGGTGTTTTCCAACTTGATTATCATCGATTATCGCTTTCAAAGTAGCACAGCTTACTGAAAGGGCGTAAGACACTCCCCAAGCATTCCTCGCCACTATCCTCACCCCCAGCCCCTCTCCCAGCCCTCACCCCCAGCCCCTCTCCCAGAGGGAGAGGGGAGTTAGAGCGGCGCGTTCGCGACAGCGTTGCGTAGCAATAACGACGTAACGAACCGTTTCATTGCTATTTGAAATGACTATAAGACTATAAACTGAGATGGGATCTGGAGCTCTGCTCCTCTTGCCTAGGCAGGGAGAAGCCGAAGCAGCTCAGTGTTCAACCGCCATCTTGAAAGGTTTGAACAGGTGCAACCTCGAAGGGGATCCCCCTAGCGCCGAAAGGTTAGCGCCTGGCCGCGCACCGAGGGATCCACCTGACCGTTTTGAAAGGCGATCTGCCCGCCCACAATTGTGAGCAGCGGCCAGCCCACCAGCTCCCAGCCCTCAAACGGGCTCCAGCCGCATTTGGTGAGCAGCTCTTCCCGGCGCACCGGCTGAGGCGTGTGGCGATCCACCAATACCAGATCGGCATCGTAGCCCACCTGCAGCCGCCCCTTGTTGGGGATCCCGTAGAGGCGGGCCGGCGCCTCGCACATCCACTGCACCACCTGGCGCAGGGTACAGCGGCCCTGCTGGGCTGCGGTCAGCATCAGGGGCAAGGCCGTCTCCACACCGGGCATGCCAGAGGGGGAGTGGGGGTAGGGCTGGGCCTTTTCGGCCAGGGTGTGGGGGGCATGGTCGGTGGCGATGCAATCAAGGATGCCGTCGTGTAGCCCCTGCCAGAGCTGGTTCAGGTTAGCCGGATCCCGCAGCGGCGGGTTCATCTGGACGAGGGATCCCAGGCGGGCGTAGTCGGCGGTGCTGAGCAGCAGGTGCTGAGGGGTGACCTCGGCGCTAACCCAGGCGGGTTTGTGCCGGCGCAGCAGCTCCACCTCCAGGCCGGTGGAGAGGTGCAAAATGTGCAGGCGGTGGCGGTAGCGGGTGGCCAAGTCCAAAGCCCGTTGCGAGGCAATCAGCGCGGCTTCTTCATCCTGAATCAGGGAGTGAACCGCCACATCTGTACGTCCGGCAAAGAGGGCCCGCCGGGCTTGAATCCGCGAGTGATCTTCAGCGTGGACGGCGATAACAAAATTGGGATCCGTCTCGGCAAAGATCCGCTCTAATGCCGCTTGGTCATCCACCAGCAAGGGGCCATGCATGGATCCCATGAAGATCTTGATGCCGCAAGCCCCTTGCACCGTTTGCAGCTCTTTAAGGTTATCGGCGGTGGCCCCGATGAAAAAGCCGTAGTTGACCACGCACTTGCTGGCGGCCCGGGCCAACTTGTCATCCAGCGTTGCCTGGTCGATCGTCAGCGGATCCGTATTGGGCATCTCCAGAAAGCTGGTTACCCCACCGCGAGCGCAGGCCCAGGATCCCGTCTGTAGGTCTTCTTTGTGCTCCCGGCCCGGCTCGCGAAAGTGAACCTGGGGGTCGATCACCCCCGGCATGAGGGTATGGCCCTCCGCGTCGATAACCCTAGCCACCCCTTCTGCCGAGAGATTCTGGCCGATTTGGGCAATGCGCCCCTCCCGCACCAGCACATCTCCCAGCCAGGGATCCCCTTCCGGCACCAATAGCTCCGCATTGCGGATCAGCAGACTGTCAGACAAAGCGCC
>NZ_JANSJH010000010.1:0-42175 GCF_047462495.1 Synechococcus sp. H55.2
TCGCCGTAAAGCGGATGGGGAAACCCCACCCGCCTGCGCGGTGGGGTAGTTCATGAGAGACAGAGGTTGCCGGTGGGATAAACTGAGATGCAGACAGGTGATTTTTGAACCTGACCTCTGCCCTGGTTCTCCCGCTCTGGTGGTTCTGATAAACAAAAACGATGATGTCCTCCCGCTCCTCTTGGGTCCCAGGTGCCGCTGCCGCGGGGAGCGGGATCTTTGTCTTCGCATTGGTGGTGGGCCTGCTGGATCAGATCCTGCCGACCCTGCCCAAGGTTTCCCTGTCCTTGGCCGGGATCCCTGGCCTGGTAGCGGCAATTGGGGCCTCCTACGGGGTTTGGCGGCTGGTTCAGATGGGTCTGCAGTCGCATTCCTGGCCTGACTTTCGAGCCTCGCTGCTGGCGGCTGTGTCCCCCTTCGATCCCGCCGATCACGGTGGCAGGCCGCGGCGACCCGAGGTGGATCCGCGTCCTCTGCAAGTGGCTGAGGAGATCCGCCAAACCCAGCTCCGCCACCAAAAGATCCTCGACCGCATCAAGCAGCAGGTGAAAGCCGAAATCCAAACCTGCGAACGCGCCCAAGCGCAACTGCGCAGTGAGCAGCAGCGGTGCCGAGTTCTGCAGGCCCAAGCCCAACAGTTGCAACGGCATCTGCAAAATCTCCAAACATCACCCCCGCCCTCTTCCCCAAACTCCAAACCGGCCAAACCCACACCAGGGCGGGAACTGCACCAAAAGCTCCGCCAGCTTCAATCGCAAGTTACCGCCCTAAAAATAGAGCTGGAACGCCAAGGGATCCAACTGCAGCAGTCGGAAGCCGAGCGGGCCCAGCTCCAGCAGCAGCAGCAAAAGCTCAAGCGCCTCCTGCAGCGCACAAAATGCGAGAATCGGCAGTTGCGCTCTCAACATGACCAATGGGCTCGGCAACTGGAGCAAACTCAACAGGAGCTGCAGGTTTTACGGCAGTCCTACCGTGCCTTGCAGGTTCTCCAAGAAATAGGCGCTACCTTAGCCCAGAAGCCACTCCCTGAGATCCCAGAAAAGGAGCCTTCTGGAACCTCCAGCTAGCAGCCTCAACTCACCCGCTTGAGCACGAACACACTCCCCTCGCTGCCCCGACCCATCCGTAAGTCTTCATCCAAATAGGTAATGTCCAGCCAGCCTGTTGGCTCGCGGCGGCGAAGGTCGATCTTCACCGCCGGGATCCGCTCTGGAGCCCGTTCAAGCAAATGGAGAAAACTCTCGATCTCGTAGCTCATCAACGCTTGGGAGCCGAGCACAAAGCGCTCGAAAATGACCCTGACCCGGCGTTCCGACTCCGGGTAGAAGCGGGCCGCCACCGCCAAAACTCCCCGTGGCAGCCAACCGGATCCCTGGATCTCCGCCACGTTGAAGACCCGTCCAGCTTTGGCCCGAATGCACTGGTAGATCTCGCCGGTGGTCAGAAAGGGCAACTTGGCCAGCCGCAGCAGGTCTGTGCTGGTGGTAAATAGGGTGAGCCAGTTCCCCTCCAACTTTTCAGGGGCAGAGGTTGGCCTGGGGGTGGGGTTGAGCACTTCCAGGGCAGCAATGTGAGACAAGATTTGGGCTTTCTGGTCAGGGGAAACCTTCCGGCCTCGGTCGGCCACCTCCAGCAGGCGCAACAGGGCCAGTTTTTGCTCAGCCAAAGACCCAGGCATGGGCTTACCGCAGCAGCACGACCCTATTTTAGGAGTTGGTGGCAGCCGAGTAGGGAAAGGGGGATCCCGGCCCTCAGCCAGTCAGCTCTTCCACCCGCCTGAGCTCTGCCACCTGCTCGTACCCCAGGCCTGCCCGCACCAACAGGGGCTCCGGCCCCGTGAGATCGATGACCGTCGAGACCTGGGCCCGATAGGGAGCCTCGTCATCCAGCACCAGATCCACCTGTTTCTCCAACTGTCGCATTTCTTCGGCGGTAAAGATTCCCCCCTCTTCCCAATCCCCAACAGAGTCAAAACCCACCTCCAAAGAGCCGACGGGATCCCCGCCCAGCTTGGCCGAGGTGGAGACGATGGGGTTGCCTAACTCGGCCAACAGCGCCTGACAGATGGCCGAATCGGGCACGCGGATGCCAGTGGTTTTCCGCTTGGGATCCATCACCAACCGGGGCACCAGCTTGGTGGCCGGCAACAGAAACGTAAACGGGCCTGGGATCAGCCGCCGCATCAGTCGATAGGCGGGATCGCTCACCTGGGCGTACTGGGCAATTTGGGAAAGCGAAGGGCACAAAAAGGTGAGGGGCTTGTCGTTGGAAAGCCGCTTGAGACGCCTTACCCGCTCTACCGCTTGCTTGTGGGTCACATCGCAGCCAATGGCATAGACCGTATCAGTGGGGTAGAGCATGACCGCCCCTTCCCGCAGAGCGGCTGCAATCCGTTGGATGGAGCGGGCCTGGGGATGCTGCGGATGGAGCTTAAAGTACTCGGCCATTCGGGAGAAAAAAGCAAAATCTCAAGATTCGGGGCAGCTAGGGCTTTCCGCCACTTCCACAACCCCTGCAGAACGGGGAGTGGGCGGCACCGGCAGGGATCCCTGCGGCCAGTCCTTCAGTTGTTGCATCAGGGCTTGGATATGCAGACGTGGCAGGTAGGGCCAGTCGCCCGCCTCCTCTAGATCCTGCAGCACCCGATACAAAGCTTGACGGGTGTTGGGCAAAGCCTCCCGAAAGGCACCCTCCAGGATTGCGCGGTGCATCTCCTCCAGCAGCCGCAGGAGCAGCAACAGCTCCACACACGCTCCTGCCCTCGCCTGGGCTGCCTGTTCAACAGCCAACATGATCTGACGCAAATCCGGTGGCAGATCCTCCGCCGAGATATACATAGCCACTTATCTCTGGAGCTTGGCAAGGCATGGGCTCTCCCATTCTAGGATGCTTCCGCCTCAGGACTGGATGGATTTTGCCCCCACGAGATCCAGCTCCGCAGGGGATCCCCGACCCAGGCACTGCCACACCCGCTGCAAGAGCGGATCCAGCCCCTGCCTGGCAATCGCAGAAATGGCCACCACCGAAGTGCCGGCGGCAGCCGATAGCCTCTGGGTGCGCTCGGCAACCTGCTGAGGATCCAGAACGTCGATCTTGTTCAAAACCAAAATTTGCGGCTTATCGATCAACCCGTGGCCGTAGGCGCGCAGCTCCTGCTGAATGGTCTGATAATCTCTGACGGGATCCGCCGCTGTGCCATCCACCAAATGGATCAGCACCCTGGTGCGCTCCACATGGCGCAAAAACTCGTGGCCCAGCCCCACCCCCAAGTGGGCCCCCTCGATCAGCCCCGGAATATCGGCAAACACCACCCCATCTCCGGAAGGATGAGGCACTACCCCCAAATTGGGCTGCAGGGTGGTGAAGGGGTAGTCGGCAATCTTAGGCCGGGCAGAAGAGACCACCGAAATCAGGGTGGACTTGCCCGCATTGGGCAGGCCGACAATGCCTACCTCGGCAATCAACTTCAGCTCCAGGCGCAGGCGCACCCGCTCTCCGGGTTCGCCCTTGGTAAATCGGCGGGGGGCACGATTGTGGTTGCTTAAAAAATGGGCGTTGCCCAGGCCGCCTCTGCCCCCGCGGGCCACCAACACTCGATCCCCCTCACACACTAGATCCCCCAGCAGCTCGCCGGTTTGAGCGTTGAACACCATCGTGCCACAGGGCACCCGCACCAGCCGATCCGCACCACCAGCCCCGCTGCGATGGTTGGGCCCCCCTTTGGCCCCATGTTCTGCCTTGATCACCGGCTGAAAGCGAAAATCCAGCAAGGTCTGCAGGCCGGGATCTGCCACCAGGATCACCGAGCCGCCCCGCCCACCATTGCCACCGGATGGCCCCCCAGCCGGCACATACTTTTCGCGGCGGAAGGCCACGATGCCATCTCCGCCATTTCCCCCTTGCACTTCAATTTCGGCTTGGTCAATAAAGTGCAATCGTTCTTCTCCCAAATCTTCTATGCTCTAGCTTGGCAAGATCGCCGGGAAACTTGCCACAAAAGACGCCCCGCTGAGCTACTATGGTATTTCCCCAGCCACATCCGCCGCAGGTGGGAAAGTGGGAGAGTAAACATACTCTCATCTGGGGCTTTGCCAAACTCGACTGGCCTTCTACCCATTGATTCCGCGCAACTGATTCTGTTACTGCACCCCTATGAGTCGATTCACCGCTGCCGATGTAGGTTTTACCACTGAAGACTTTGCCGCTCTCCTGGATAAGTATGACTATCACTTTAGCCCCGGTGAAATTGTGGCGGGTACGGTCTTCTCGGTGGAGCCGCGCGGTGCTTTGATCGATATCGGGGCCAAAACGGCTGCCTTTCTGCCGCTCCAGGAGATGTCGATTAGCCGCCTGGAAGATCCACACGAGATGCTGCAGCCCGGAGAAACCCGCGAATTTTTTATCCTCACCGAAGAGAACGAGGAGGGGCAACTGACCCTCTCTATCCGCCGCATCGAGTACATGCGGGCCTGGGAACGGGTACGACAGCTCCAGAAAGAAGATGCCACCGTCCGCTCAACCATTTTTGCCACCAACCGAGGTGGGGCTCTGGTGCGGATCGAAGGGCTGCGGGGCTTTATTCCCGGATCCCACATCAGCACCCGCAAGCCGAAAGAAGAGCTGGTGGGTGAAGAGCTGCCCCTGAAGTTTCTGGAGGTGGACGAAGACCGCAACCGTTTGGTGCTGAGCCATCGCCGCGCCTTGGTGGAGCGGAAGATGAACAAGCTGGAAGTGGGCGAGGTGGTAGTCGGCACGGTGCGAGGCATCAAGCCCTACGGCGCCTTTATCGATATTGGCGGCGTCTCCGGCCTGCTGCACATTTCCGAGATCTCCCACGATCATGTCGACACGCCCCACAGTGTCTTCAACGTCAACGACGAAGTGAAGGTGATGATCATCGATCTGGATGCGGAGCGGGGGCGGATCTCGCTGTCCACCAAGCAACTGGAGCCCAATCCCGGCGACATGATTCGGGATCCCAAGCTGGTGTACGAGAAAGCCGAGGAAATGGCAGCCAAGTACCGCGAGCAAATGCTGGCTGCCAAGCAAGGACAGGCGGAGAAAGCCCCAGCGGAAGTGGCGGAGGAAGAGCTGGAATACGCAGCGACGGCTGTGGAATAAGGTGGTTTCGGGATCAAGGGCTGGTGGGCAACGGTGAAGCTGGATGCTGGGAAGCAAAGCACTGCTTCATTTCCTGTAGCACCTGGGCATCTTGAGAAGCTGTCCTGGCACCCGCTTGGGCAGCCCAGCACTTGAGGCTTTCGATCTGGTCGCGGGCGATGGCGGCCAGGGGTACAGTTTCCCGGATGGACTGCAGGATGTCTTCTTGGGTGAAATCGCGCCGAGCGCCGCTGCCGCCGCCCCCAAAGGCGTTGTACATCGCATCCACGATCGCCTGCTCGATCTCGGCGCCGCTGAAGTCTTGAGCGGCTGCCGCCAGGGCATCCAGGTCGAACTCCCGCAGGCGGCTGGGGCGCAGCCGCTGCAGGTGTACCCGGAAGATCTCCTTGCGCTCGGCTTGGGTGGGCAGGTTGAGGAAAAAGATCTCGTCAAAGCGGCCCTTGCGCAACAGCTCCGGCGGCAGCAGGGGCACGTTGTTGGCGGTGGCCACGATGAAGACCGGGCTGGTTTTCTCCTGCATCCAGGTAATCAGGCTGCCAAACACCCGGCGGCTGGTGCCCGAATCCCCGTCGGCGCTGCTGGTGATGTTGCCAAAGGCCTTGTCAATTTCGTCGATCCAGAGCACACAGGGGGCCATGGCTTCTGACAGTTGGATCATCTGCCGCACGCGGCTTTCTGATTCCCCCACAATGCCGGCAAAGAGCCGCCCGGCATCCAATCTCAGCAGGGGCAGCCGCCACTCGTTGGCGATGGTTTTGGCGGAGAGGGACTTGCCGGTGCCCTGGATCCCCACCAGCAGCACGCCCTTGGGGTTGGGCAGGCCGTAGCGCCGCGCCTCTTCGGTAAAGGCTTCCTGGCGCACCCGCACCCAGGCCTTGAGGTTGTCCAGCCCGCCCACGCTTTTCAGGGTCTCGCGGGCGGTGAAAAACTCCAGGATGCCCGTCTGGCGGATGGCCTGTTTTTTCTCCTCCAACACCAGGTCGATGTCGGCCTCGTTCACCTCCTGCTTGGCGGCCAAGGCGCGGGCCAAGACGCGGCGGATGCGCTCCCGGCTCAGCCCCTGACAGGCTTTGACCAGTTGCTCGCGGGCCAGGGGGCTGAGCTTGAGTTTTTCCGGGGCCACGTAGAGCTGGATGAGGCGGCTGATCTCTTCGCTGTTGGGCAGAGGAATATCGACGACGGTGATCTCCTCGGCCAGGTCGCTGGGCACTTCCAGGGTGTGGCTGAGCAGGATCAGCATTTTGCGGGTGCGCTTGAGCTCGCGGCTGAGGTTCTTCAGCTCCCGCAGGATGGGGGCATTTTTGTCGCTGCTGGCGTTGCGCAGCACAAAGTGCAGATCCCGCAGCACAAACAGGGTGTCTTCCTGGGGGGCCGAGCGCCACACCCGCCCTAGAGCGGCCATGATGGAGCCGCGGTCTTCGCCGGTATCTTGCCAGCCCCGCACCACGTCCCAGAACAGCAGCCGCCGCGGCGGATCGGTTCTCTTGGCTACTTGCACGAGCACGGCGTCCGCCGGCTCCTCTTCGGGGGAAACCAGGTAGAGCAGGGGGTAGCGGGCCCGGATCATCAAGTCCAGCTCCCGCACCAGCTCCCCTTGCACTTCGGTGGCAATCCCGCTCAAGCCGGGATCCCCGCTGCTTTGCCGATTGCGATCGGGGAGCTCTTTGAGATCTTTTGCGGCCTCTGCCATCGGGAGTTAGAAGGGTCTTGAGAAGATTCGGGGTCTATCTTCAGGATAGAGCAGGGATCCCTTGCAGTTCGGCCAACATGGCGCGGGCGGTCTGGGTGGGATCCGCCGCTTCCATCAGGGCCCGCACCACGGCTACGCGGCTGGCGCCTGCCTGGCGCACCTCGGCCAGGTTGTGGAGATCGATGCCGCCGATGGCAAACCAGGGCAGATGGGCCTTTTCGGCGGCCAGGCGCACGTACTCCAGGCCGGCAGGGGGTTTTTCCGCTTTGGTGGGAGTGGCATAGACAGGGCCGACGCCGATATAGTCCACGCCGCTATTGAGGGCTTGGGCCAGCTCTTCAGCGTTGGTGGTCGACAGGCCAATCAGCCGCTGCGCTCCCAGCAGTTGCCGGGCTTGGGCAACCGGCAGATCCGTCTGCCCCAGATGTACCCCATCCGCTTGGCTGACCAAAGCCAAGTCCACCCGGTCGTTGACGATCATCAACGCCTGATAGCGGTCGCACAGTTGCCGCAACTGCCTGAGATCCCAGAGCATCTCTCTGTCGGGAAGGTTTTTGCGGCGGTACTGCACCAGTGTTACCCCCCCGCGTAGGGACTTTTCCACCACTTCCAGCCAGTGGGGCACCGGGCTGGTAACCAAATAAAGATGGGCTGCCAGGAGACGCTGCCGCAGGGATCCCCCCAGCAGCTCACTTTCCAGAACATAGAGCCGATAGCGCATGTCTTTGGCCAGCTTGGCCAGGCCGGGCGCTACCCAACGACTGGACTCGGCCAACTTGCCGTATTCTTCCAGCACCCGCAGCGCTTCTTGCACACGGCTGCAATTGGCCTGCAACAGGTGGCCGAGATCCCGCCGTTGCTCCTCTTGCGGGTGGGAGATCTGGGTGCCTGGGTCGGCAGGGGTATCGCGGGCCAGCCGCAGCGGGTCGCTGTGCCAGCGGGCCAGGGCTTGGCGCATGGCCTTGCATTCCGCAGAGAGCTTTTCCTCTTCCAGGCCGAAACGAAACCACTCCTCCAGCACCCGTAGCCCTTCGCGAGCGCGGTCGAGGTTGGCATCCAGAATACGGGCGACGGCCTGCGGTTTCATGTTCCCTGCACGCGGGAAGAAGAGGGAAGTTTAAGAGAATCTTGATCTCTACTGTAAATCGGAATGGTTTTTCCGCAGCTGTTCTTGGCTTTCGGCAGAAAGGGGTTGATGCCACAAGGCGTTGAGAAAAGCTTGCTGCAGCGTGTGGCCCCAGGCAAACTCCCGCGGGCCGGCCCCTTCCGGCAGGTAGGCCCAAGCGTAGCACTCACAGGCGGGAAAATAACGGATCTCCCACCAAGTTCCGCCTACGGGCACATCTTTCACTGCCCGTAAGAAAGGGCCACGATGGCGGGTGAGGCGCTCTTCTACGAAATAGGGGCCTTCGAGCTGGAGGGCCTCTACTGCCGCAATGAACTCGGCTCGTTGTCGCTCATTTCGCATCATCTCCCGGCTTCCCCTCTCGGATTGGCTCTATTGTAGGAGGAGATTTCTGGAGGATCCCGCTTGATTCAGCCCAGACCGGGAACCCAATTGCGCCTGGCGCCGCCGGTGCTGTGTCTGAGCAATGGACACGGGGAAGATGAGGTGGGCAGCCGCCTTGCCCTGGCCCTGATCCAACTGGGGATCCCGGTGCAAGCCCTGCCAATTGTGGGAGAAGGGACAGCCTACCAACGCCAAGGGATCCCCCTTCTGCCCGTTGCTCAAGTGATGCCGTCGGGGGGGTTTATCTATCAAGATTGGCGGCAGTTGTGGCGGGATCTGCGGGCCGGCCTGTTGGGGCTGACGGGGCGGCAACTGGCTCTGGTGCGGCGGGCGGCGGCTCAGATGAAGCTGGTGCTGGCGGTGGGAGACATTGTGCCCCTGGCGATGGCCTGGTGGAGCGGGATCCCCTATGTTTTCGTGGGCACGGCCAAGTCGGATTATTACTGGCGGGACGAACGGGGGCCGTACCGCCGCGCTTGGATGGGGCAGCCGGTTTCCGATTACCTGCCCTGGGAACGCTGGCTGATGGCCCACCGGCGCTGCCTGGGTTCTTTTTTGCGGGATGAGCTGACGGCAACCGCTTTGCAAAAACGGGGCCTGAGGGCCTTCTACCTGGGCAACCCGATGATGGACGGCCTGGAGCCGCGCGGGGCATTACCTTTAGATCCGCACCGACCGGCCTTGCTGCTCTTGCCGGGATCCCGTCCGCCGGAAGCCTACCGCAACTGGGCCCTGATGATGCAGGTGGTGGAGCGGATCCCAAGGGAGGTTCAAGTTTATGCTGCCCTCAGCCCCAACCTGGAACCAGACCAGCTTCAGGCTCGGATCCCACCTCAGCGCAGCGATGTACTTCTGGTTTGGGGGAACTTCGGCGCCTGTGCCCACCGGGCCACGGTGGTGCTGGCCATGGCGGGAACGGCCACCGAGCAATGTGTGGGCTTGGGAAAGCCGGTGGTCACTTTGCCGGGCGGGGGGCCACAGTTTACGCTCCGCTTTGCCGAAGCCCAAACCCGTCTGCTGGGATCCGCCGTCCACTTGACCTCGGTGGAGCAGGCCCCCGCTGTGGTTAGCCGGATTCTGGAGCGTCTGGCCGTCGATCCCAACTACACGGCTGAGTTGCAGGCCCACGGACGCCGCCGCATGGGATCTCCAGGCGCTGCCCGGCGGATTGCCGCCCAGGTTCGAGATTGGCTCAAGCCACCCGACCCGGTTTTGGAACCGTCCGAGCCGGGTATATAGTGATCTCAAATCCTTAACCAGAGAACGAGTTAAAAATCCTGACTGATCTCCGTTGGTTTTCTGTTCGTTGTCATTGTTCAATTTATTGGGTAATGTCAAACCTTTTGGGGTTGGAGAGCAGTTGGTGGATCCCTTGCTACGGGTGGGCGGGAACGGCGCTGGCTCTCCCTTGGGCCAGTGGCTGGATCAAGCGCAGTGGCCCGCGCCCGGCAGCTTACCTCAATATCCTACTGACCTTTGTGGCCCTTGCTCATGGCCTTTGGCTGTTGCGGCAGGTTTGGGGTCGGGATCCCCAGATCCTGAACTACCTCTGGTTTCGGGTGGCCGATCTGGATTTGACCCTGTCTTTGGAGGTTTCGTCTCTGACGCTGGGAACCGTTGTCTGGTTCAGCGGCTTGAGCCTGCTGGCCCAGATCTATGCCTTGGGGTATTTGGATAAGGACTGGGGCCTGGGTCGCTTTGCCGCCCTGATGGGCTTTTTCGAGGGCGGGATGACGGGGATCGCCCTCAGCGATTCGCTGTTTTTCAGCTACGCGCTGCTGGAGATGCTGACGCTTTCCACCTATCTGTTGGTGGGCTTCTGGTACGCCCAGCCGCTGGTGGTCACTGCAGCGCGGGATGCTTTTCTCACCAAACGGGTGGGAGACCTGTTGCTGTTGATGGGGGTGGTGGCGGTTTCCAACTTCTCCGGCTCTTTGACCTTTTCCGGCCTGCGGGATTGGGCGGCTACGACCAGCTTGGATCCGACTTGGGCGGCCTTGATGGGGTTGGCTTTGATTGCAGGGCCGCTGGGCAAGTGCGCCCAGTTCCCGCTACACCTGTGGCTGGATGAGGCCATGGAGGGGCCCAACCCGGCTTCGATCCTGCGCAACTCGGCGGTGGTAGCCTGCGGCGCTTTTGTCTTGATCAAGCTGCAGCCCCTTTTGGCTCTCTCTCCCCTCACCGATGGGGTGCTGGTGGCCATCGGCACGATTACGGCTATAGGGGGATCCCTAGTGGCCTTGGCGCAAATCGACCTCAAGCGCACCTTCTCCTACTCCACCAGTGCCTACCTAGGCTTGGTGTTTGTGGCGGTGGGGACGGGGCAGCCGGATTTGGCCCTGGAGCTGCTGCTCATGCACGGCCTGGCCAAGGCGCTGCTGTTTATGGGGGTGGGATCCCTCATCTACACCACTGCTACCCAGGATCTGACGGAGCTGGGGGGCCTAGGGAGCCGCATGCCGGCTACCCTGGCCGCCTTTGCCGTGGGATCCCTGGGGATGGTGGCCCCACTGGGGTGCTTTTGGACTCTCATTCGCCTGGCGCTGGTGTACAGCGAGCCGGCCCTGATGGGGGTGTTGCTGCTGGTTAACGGGCTGACGGCTTTGAACCTGGCGCGGGTGTTTGGTCTGGTCTTTTTGGGATCCCCGCAGCCCAAGACGCGCCGCGCGCCTGAGGTGGGCTGGCTGATGGCCCTGCCCATGGTTATCCTGACGGTGCAGAACTTGCTCATGCCCTGGCTCTTCTGGCGCTGGGGGCTTTATCCCGCTTGGATCCCGGAGCTGCAGCAGATGGCTGTCTTGCTGGGGGCCGCAGGGTTGCTGGGAGCCAGTGTTGGTGCCTGGCTGTACTGGGGAGGCCGGCGGCGGCTGCGCCTGCCCTGGCCGGAGCTGCAGGATCTCTTGGCCCAGGATTTCTACACCGGGCAGCTCTACCAGGCGCTGCTGGTGCAGCCGGTCAGCGCCCTCTCCCGCGGACTGGAATGGCTGGATCGCAACGGGGTGGATGGCCTGGTGAACGGGGTGAGCCTGGCTTTTTGGTTTAGCGGCGAAGCCCTCAAGTACACCCTGTCGGGGCGGATGCAGCTCTACGTGCTGCTCATTGTCATTGGGGTCGTGGTGGTTACCGCTTGGCTGCTGCGTTCGCCCCATTTGGGATTGGCCTATTGAGTGGGAGGAAGCGATGCTCAGCCTTTTGGTCGGGATCCCGTTGTTGGGCAGCATCTTGGTGGGGCTGATCCCCGAGCGAGCGGGGAAGGGCCTGCACCGGACTTTGGCTTTGGGGTTTGGCCTGGCTCTGTTGGGGCTGAGCTTGGGATTGCTGCTGCTTTTGGATCCTCAAGAGCAAGGGATCCAGATGGCCGAACGAGTGGCCTGGATCCCGCAGTTGGGCTTGGTTTATGAGCTGGGGGTGGACGGGATCTCCCTGCCGCTAGTGGTGATGACTGGCTTGCTGGTGTTGATTGCCCTTTGGGCCAGCGGCCAGGTGGAGCGGCCTCGCCTCTACTACAGCTTGGTGTTGCTGCTGGCAGCCGCCATTGCGGGGGCTTTTCTGGCCCAGAACTTGCTGCTATTCTTCCTGTTCTACGAAGTTGAGCTGATCCCGCTTTATCTGCTGATTGCCATCTGGGGCGGGCCGCGGCGCACCTATGCTGCCACCAAGTTTTTGGTCTACACCGCTGTCTCTGGTATTCTGCTGCTGATTGGCTTTTTCGGCCTCAGTTGGCTGAGCGAGGTTCACAGCTTTAGTTACACCGTTCTGCAGGCCCACCCCTTGCCCCTGCTGCAGCAGCTTTTGTTGCTTATTCCCATCCTGCTGGGGCTGGCCATCAAGATCCCCTTGGTGCCCTTCCACACCTGGCTGCCGGATGCCCACGTGGAGGCTTCCACCCCCATTTCGGTGCTCTTGGCGGGGCTCTTGCTCAAGTTGGGCACCTATGGCCTGGTGCGTTTTGGCCTCCAGCTTTTGCCGGCTGCCTGGGAGCAAGCCGGGCCCTGGCTGGCCAGTTGGGCGGTGGCCAATGTGCTGTATGGATCCCTGAACGCCTTGGTGCAGCAAGATATGAAAAAGCTGGTGGCCTACAGCTCCATTGCCCATATGGGCTACATTCTCCTGGCCACGGCGGCGGCCACCCCCCTCTCCTTGGTGGGATCCCTATTCCAGATGGTGAGCCACGGCCTGATTTCCTCGCTGCTGTTTCTGCTGGTGGGTGCCGTCTACGCCAATACCGGCACGCGGGATCTCAGGTTGCTGCGGGGATTGCTCAACCCGGAGCGGGGCTTGCCGCTTATTGGCAGCTTGACGGTGTTGGGGGTGATGGCCAGCGGCGGCACGCCCGGCCTGGTGGGCTTTATTGCCGAGTTCACCCTCTTTCGGGGCAGCTTTCCCGTCTTCCCCCTGCAGACGCTGCTGTGCATGGTGGGGACAGGATTGACGGCGGCCTACTTTCTGCTAATGGTGAACCGTGTCTTTTTCGGGCGCCTCTCGGAGGTGGCCATTGCCATGCAACGACATGCCGCCGGAGAACGCCTGCCTGCTGTAGTTCTAGCAGTGCTGGTGGTGTGGCTCGGCCTCCAGCCTGCCTGGGCAACCCATTGGGTGGAGTCCACCGCCGCTCACTGGGCCAGGCCGGTGGTCCTCAATCTTGCTGAAGCAGGCAGGCCGATCACTGCTTTCGGGCCTGGGTCATCTTCGTTGTGACGATTTGGTGAGATCAACTGGGTTTTTGTTGTTGTCTCAACTGCTGCTTCTCCCATGACTGCTACCCTGGTTCCCGCTCCTTCCTGTTTCTTTCTGGCCGGCTTAGATCCTCTAGAGCAATGGCGACTGGCTCCTATTGTCCAACGCCTAGAGGCAGGGGGAGCCCTTGTGCCGGATTCCCCCAGCAACCGGCTGGAGGTGATCGGCATCCTCCACAGCTACGGCCGGGTGCTGGATGCCTACTCCCAGAATTTAATCTTCATTGCCGACCACCAATTTTTGGAGCTGTTCCCCGCTTTTAAGTACTTTAACGGCGAAATTACGCCGGGCAAATGGCTGCGCTACCTCTGGCACGATCGCATCAACTACGAGTTTGCCGAATACTGCATGAAAGCCATGCTCTGGCATGGGGGGGGCGGTCTGGATCGCTATCTGGATACTCTCGAATTTGTCGAGCGAGCCAAGGTGGCTATTCGGGCCAAGTTCCGCTTCAACCCCCTTCTGCAGGGCCTTAACTTCCTCTGCCCCGACTTTGCGCTGGAACAGGTGCGCATGCTGGCCATGTACAGCGGCCTGGGCCAGTTTTGGCGGGTGATGAGCGATCTCTTCCTGACCCTGGCCAAGCGTCACGAGAGCGAACCCCAGCTCACCCTTGCCGACGTGGTGGCCCACATCCAGCAGGGGTTGGTGGCAGCCGCCAACAAGCCCATCACCTACGCTCCCTGCATCTGGGGCCACCGCTACGAGATCATCCCCCTGTCGGCGGGGCTGACCTTCTTGCCCGACACGGCCCTGCCCTACGTGGAAGCCGTGTTTTTCCGCTCTTTCCCCTTCATGGGCACAGTCTCCTACAACGCCCAGGCGCACCAGATCCCAGTCGAGCAGGCGGACTTCGCCTATGGAGCCCTCTATGCCGATCCGCTGCCGGTGGGGAGCGCCGGGATCCCACCCACCCTCTTGATGCAGGATATGATGCGCCACCTGCCTGAGTCTTTGCGGGAGCACTACCGCCGCCAGCCGCGCGGGGAAGATGACCTCAGGGTGAAAATCTGCCTCAGCTTCCAAAAGGCCATGTTCTGCGTTACCACTGCCGCCCTGCGGGCCCTTGCCCCCTTTCCTCTGGAAACCCAGGATCCAGAGCAGCAGTCGGCTAACCGCGAGTTCCTTGCCCCTTGGCTGCAACGCCTGCTGGGATCCCGTCTGTTAAGTGTGCAAGACTAATGTTGGTTCTGTCGTTTTTCCAGGGACGCTTGGAGCGATATCTGGCTCGCCAGAAGAGCAGGGGCTGCTTTGTAACATCCTACGTCTGTAGCTCCCGCGCAGCGGTGGCTAGGGGATCCCATTTTCGGATACAATGTCTTGTCTGATTGAGGAGTAGGGTGGCGTAGCCAAGTGGTAAGGCAGAGGTCTGCAAAACCTCTATGCGCCAGTTCGAATCTGGCCGCCACCTCTTAAACCTGACCTCCCTGGCGGGACACGCATGAAAGACAAGTTGATGTTGATGATCCCCGGCCCCACTCCCGTTCCCGAGAGTGCGCTGCTGGCCATGGCGCGGGGGCCTATCGAGCACCGCAGCAAAGAGTTCACCGCCATCCTGGAAGAGGTGACGGAGGGGCTGCGTTGGCTGCACCAGACTACTTCCGATGTGTTTGTCTTTGCCTCCAGCGGCACCGGGGCCATGGAAGCCGGGATCCTCAACACCCTCAGCCCAGGGGAACGGGTTTTGGTGGGGGTCAACGGCAAGTTTGGCGAGCGCTGGGCCGAGATGTCGGAGCAATTTGGCCTGCAGTGCGAGCGGATAGAAACCCCCTGGGGCGTGCCCTATCCCGTCGAGGTCTTCCAAGAAAAGCTGGCCGCCGACCGGGAGAAGACCATCAAGGCGGTCATTCTCACCCATTCGGAAACCTCTAGCGGCGTGGCCAACGACGTGCAGGCCATTGCGGCTGCCGCCCGCGAGCATGGGGAAGCGCTGGTAATTGTGGATGCGGTCACCAGTTTGGGGGCGATGCCAGTGCCCATGGACGAGTGGGGCTTGGATGTGGTGGCCTCTGGATCCCAGAAGGGCTACATGATCCCGCCGGGGCTGGGGTTTGTGGCCGTCAGCCCGCGGGCCATGGCTGCTGCCGAGCGCTCTCGCTTTCCCAAGTACTACTGGAGCTTCAAGCTGGCCCAAAAAGCCCTACGCCAGGGCACCACTCCCTTTACCCCGGCAGTAAATCTGTTTTACGCCTTGCAAGTTACCCTGCGCTTGATGCGGGCGGAAGGGTTGGAGGCCATCTACCGCCGCCACGACCGCTTGGCCCAGGCCACCCGCGCCGGTGTCAAGGCGCTGGGGCTGAAGCTTTTGGTCAACCCAGAGTCGGCGGCCAGCCCCTCGGTAACAGCCGTGCTGGCTCCCGAAGGGATCAACGCCGACACTATCCGCAGCACCCTGAAGAAGCATTTCGACATTGCCCTTGCCGCCGGCCAAGACCACCTCAAGGGCAAGATCTTTCGCATCGGCCACCTGGGCTTTGTGAGCGACCGAGACATTCTCACCACGCTGGCTGCTCTCGAGTCAACCCTGCACACACTGGGCTACAGCGACTTCTCTCCTGGAGCAGCCCTCAAGGCTGCTGAAGAGATCTTGACCAACCCTTAGGGATCCCTGGCCACTACTGTAGTTCTCCACACCTGGCACCCCTCCTGCACCCCGGCTAGAATGGGTGGACATCCTTAACAAAACATAAAACTTCGGAGCTTAGCTTCTCTGGAGCAGCGCCTGTTGGGGAGGCAAGGGTAGCCATGCTGGTTGGTTTGCAATGGGATCCCTGTAGAGTGGCTTCTGCGGTGGAGCTGCGGCGGGTGCTGCAAGGGATCGGCCCTCTTTCTTGTCCCTTGCAGTACAACTTTCATCTGCACACCTGCTGCTCCGATGGGCGCATGGATCCGGCAGACTTGGCAGAGCAGGCGCGCCGGCACGGCCTCAAGGGCCTGGCCATCACCGATCACCACACCCTGAAGGGCTACGAACAGGCCCGCGCCCACCTGGATCGCGCCGAGGATCCCATTCTGTGGCCGGGGATCGAGATTACAGCCAACCTGCTGGGCTGCGAGGTGCATATTCTCGGCTACGGGTTTGATCCTGCCGACCCTGTTTTGGATCCCTTTATCCAGGGGGAGCAGGTGCCCGGCCTGGCCGCTGCTGAGGCCATTGGGGCTATTCAAGCGGCTGGGGGCCTGGCAGTGCTGGCCCATCCTTTTCGCTACGGGTTGCCTGCGGAAGAGCTGGTTCCGGCAGCCGTGGAGTTGGGCCTAGATGGCCTTGAGGTCTACTACGCCTACAAAAACCCCGAAATTTGGGCTCCTAGCCCAGAAGAGACGGCGATCGGGGAAAAGCTGGCCGAGACCTATGGACTTTTGAAAACCTGCGGCACCGACTCCCACGGCCCCAGCATCCTCAGGCGAATCTAGCTAGGCTATCCCTGATGAGAAACCCTCTAGAGACGGGGATAGAGCAACTGGCCCAGGCGGCGCAACTGCTCGGCCGTGCCCATACACAGCAATAGATCCCCCGGCTGCAGCAGGGTGTCTCCACTGGGGCCACCGATTAGCTGGCCATCTGCCCGCCGAATCGCCACCACCAAAGCGCCAGAGCGGGCTCGCAAATTGGCTTTCCCCAAGGTTTGGCCGACATAGGGGCATTCTTGGGCCGCCAGTTCGTACTCCTCCAGGTAAAAAGTGCGATCCCGACCCGACAGGATCCCATCGACAAAGTCCACCACGCGGGGGCGCAAGGCAGCCGCCGCCATCCGCTTGCCGCCTGTGATATAGGGAGAAATGGCGTGGGCAACGCCCGCTCGCTGCAGCTTTTGCAAAGCCTCTTCCGTGTTGGCGCGGGCAATGGTGCGGATGCGAGGGTTCAAGGTGCGGGCCGACAGCACCACATAGAGGTTTTCGGCATCGCTGGAGAGGGCGGCGATCAACCCCTCGGCCTGCTGCACCCGCGCCGCCAACAAGGTGGCATCCAGGGTGCTGTCCCCCTGGAGAGCGATATATCCCAGCTCTTGCGCCACCTGAATTGCCTCGGCAGATTGATCGATCACCAAAAACGGCACTCCCTCTGCCTGAAACTCTTGCGCCACCTGCCGCCCAATGCGTCCAAAACCGCAAACGATGTAGTGGTTGTTCAGCGCTTCCATCTGTTTCTTCCACTTCCGCTGCCGGATCCCTTCCTGAAAATGCCCTTGGATGAGGGCCTCCGTAAAGCGATTCACCATGAACCCAATGCTCAGAACCCCCATCAGGATCAAGGCCACCGTGAACAAACGCCCCCGCTCCCCCAGCGGCCTCACCTCCATGAAGCCCACCGAGGTCAAGGTGATAACGGTCATGTAAAAAGCTTCCACCCAAGGCCACTGCTCCACCCCGTGGTACCAGAGGGTGCCGATCAGGACAACGCCCAGCAGCGCCCCCACACCCAATCCCAGATCGCGACGGATGCCGGGATCCCCTTTGGCAGCCCGAAAGATACGAGAGGAAGCCATAGAGCCTAGCCAGATCTGGCCAAGGAAGAGGAAGCAGAAACTAAAATGGGAAGAAAGTCAGTTGCTGACTCGGTAGCGAGTGGAGTGCCGATGCCTGAGTACATCAAGGTGGAATATCGGATCGACAAAAACGGACAGGTTACCGAGACCGTACTGAACGGATCTGGCTCCAGTTGTACTCTAGCCACGGCAGAGCTAGAAGCAGCCCTTGGAACTGTGCAAGAACGAAAGCTGTTGCCGGAGTTTCATCAGCCAGCAGAAGCCGAGATAGAATCGCAAGTCTCTTTACCGCAAACCTGCTGACTCCGTCTCCTTGCCCCCAGTTTTCCCCTATCTACCTGCCTACTTTCGCTTCTTGCCCCCCCTGCCAGCAGCGCCGCTGGACCGCGCCGCCCCAACTGCCGACTGAAACAGCCAAACCGCCAACGGAGCAGCAACAACCAAGATGATACTGGTGGGGCCGACGCCAAAATCCGGCTCGCCAGAAGCCAGCTCGAAAATCGAGCCAACAGCAGCAATGGCGCTGAGGCAGGAAACGGCCAAGAGCAGGTAACCTTTAACGCTGGTGGTCATACAGAACTCGTTTGTGGACTATTTTTGTGGATTGTAGCTGCGCAGCAGCAAGGCAAGCCGGTCGAATGCGTGTCCATTCGCCAAAAAGCCCTCCCACTCCTGAGAGGGCTGTCTTTACATGCTAAAAGCAGGGATCCCTGGCCAGCAAGGCCAAATCAAAATGCGGATCCCTGAGGCTTCTGGGGGCTAGGGTGCCGATCTAGCCGTTTACGATGATCTTGCCGACCATTCCGGCCCCACGGTGGGGCGTGCAGTAGTAGGTGTACTCACCCGGAGGGACATCCACAAAGGCCGATTCTACTGCTTGGTTGGGAGCGGTGAGCAGGGCTTTGTGGGAGAGCTTGGCCGCCAAAGCGGCATCCCCACCGGGCACCTTGTCAAAGACGACGTTGTGGGGATAGACCTTGTTGTTCACCCACCGAACGGTATCCCCTTGGTTGATGGTCAGAGAGGGCGGATCGTAGACCAACTGGGCTTTGTCGGATCCCATCTTGACGGTGTAGGTTTCGGCAGCCGCAGGGCTGGACAAGAACGCTACAGCCACCACCCCAACCACAAGGCTGAGCAGGATGAGCTGCAAACGCTTCACCAGGTTGAAAACTAGAAACATGGATTCCTCTCAAAACGTGACAGCAGTTATCCCAAACTCTGCAGTTTAGTTGCCACTTTCCAAGTTTTGACGTACCTACCCCAACTCTAGCTTGCTTCCGCAAGCGATAGCCGGAGGACTCTTGGAGCTTCAGCGACCGTCGCTGGCAAGCCAGCCCTACACGATCTCCACATCGATCTTGGAGTCGGGCGTTCGGCTTTGCTGGCGCGCGGCGCTTTGCCCCACCGCGACTTTGGGTTGGAAAGCTGGAAACTTAGCTTTTGTTTCCAACTTTAGTTTGGCACAAAGCCGCTATGAACGGTGGGGTTTTAGACCCAGGTTCTTTGATAACTAGGCTCATCGCAAAGTAGAGCATGCCCAACCGGGGGGCAGCAACGTTACCTCCTTGACAGGGAGCGGCAGCAGACCGAACCCGTGAACAGCACAACCCTTCCACAGGTGGATGCCGCGTTGGGTCAGTTGCTTTCCCCGCCGGCGTGGGTTGGGTGCAGGTTCAACAAACGGTTGTTGGGCCGGGGACATCGTGGCCCTGGCTGGCACGGGCGGCGGCTCAAATGGTGGGATTGGGCGGGTTGGGAAGTGCCCCAAGATCTGGGGAAGGGAAACTCCAGATCCCATCTTTAGGCCCCGCAAAGAGCAAGTTTTCCAGGTTGCGCTCACGCCTACTCGAAAACCCTTGGAGATAGAGATTCTTTCTCCGTGGGATCCCTGAAAGCCCAAGGCTACTTTGCTCGATGCAATCAGTGGGGCTGCCGATGCAAAAGAAGGCCAGACCGTCATAGCCTTAAAGAGCAGGTTGTTGAATACTGCTGGTTATATCCCTTCGATATTCTTTGCTGGCCCTCTTAAGATCATCTGAAAGCAGTCGGTTACTGAGTCCTCACCCAATCGCGAGCTTGTTGAGATGAATGTACAGCGTTCACCCATAGTTAGCTCAGCCAAGAGCCACCTTATAAAAAGCCTAGAATCGACCGAGCAGCGGCTTAACATTCAAATCTTGGCTCGCTGTATCGGCACTGCCTTGAACCTGGGCGCTCCCCTTAGGGTTGAGGTGCACTACACTCCACAAGCACATGAATAAGCTCTGAATAAGTTTTGCTCAACCCAGTTGTTTCTCTGCTTTGTTGGCTTGCTGAGGGTGGCTTGGCGAGGAAACTCAAACTGCTCGGAGTGGCCACTTGGCCGAGAAAACCGTCTGCCCAGGCAAGCATAACGCTCTAAGTTAGCTTAACATCAATGAAGTAGACAGGCTAAAACCCCTCTGCTTCAGCGAGGGGATACAGCCAACCCAAGGGGCTTTAGCCCCTAGCAAGGTCGAATTAGCAACAATGCTTGGACTAGATCCAAGCAGAGTTGGTAGGGGGCTTTTGACTGCTCCCACCCACCTTAATCCGTGGGTGACAGCTCAAAGGGCAAGCAAAGCGATGTGGCTTCAGCCTGTTGCCTAGCGTCCTTTGGGAGTCCTCTCTCTTTCAAGGAGGGGAGAAGTCAAGACTGGGCTTGGCCTTACCCGGCCAACTCAGTGCCCAGGGATCCGGATCAACTTCCTTCGCGTTGCAGGCAAAACAACCATGGTAGGCATCTTCAAGCGCTTGTTTGGCTCTCGTGGCCAAGCAGATTCCCCACCCTCAACGAAAACTGTTGCCAAGCCAACCCCCAAGAAAGAGAAGAACGACAATACCTTTTTTCTCGATCCAGACGAGGCCAAAACCCTTGGCAACATCGAGTACATGCGCACCCCCAGGATTGTGAAGCACACCTTCCAGGATTTCGGCAGCAAGGAGAAGGTGGAGGTGGTGGAGCAGGTCTCCTCTCTTGGCAAAGTTAAGCTGTCTACAGAGCCAGCCAAAACTCCTGAAGCCGCTTCTGAGCAGGGATCCGCGACTTCGAGCAGCAGCGAAGCCGGCCCGCGGCGCCAGGGCGGATCAGACATGGATCTGTTCCGCAACATGGCCCGCAGCCTGAAACGAAAATAGGCGAATTCAGATTGATCCCGGTCAAAGCCAATTTGCGGCAGCGACAGGCGTGATACAACTGCTATCGAATCCACACTGAACTGGAGAAGGAGCAATGGCGATTAAGCGAGGCACCCTGGTGCGGGCCATCCGCGAGAAACTGGAGGGCAGCCTAGAAGCCCAGGCAAGCGATTCTTTGATCCCCAACTACGTTTTCGAGACCGCCGGAGAAGTGGTGGATATCAAAGATGACTACCTGCAGATTAAGTTTGGGTCTGTTCCCACTCCTACCATTTGGCTGCGGGCGGATCAGGTTCAGGAGATTGCAGGTTGAATAGAAGCAGGGAATGCTCCACACCCTGTAATGGGGTGAAGAGGGTTCAATGGCACTTTTGGCTGCTCCTACCCGTGAGCAACTTTTGCAGCGCAGGCGACTTTTGCGTCGGCAGCGGCGCAGCCAATTCTGGCAGGGATCCTGGCGCTTGACCAGTTCGATGGCCGTCTTGACGCTGCTGGTGCTGGGCCTGCGGCAGCCCTACTGGCAAATTCGTCGTCCGGAACAAATTCAGGTCGAAGGTGCCCACTGGGTCGATTCCACCTGGATCCGGGCGCAATTGCCCCTGCGGTATCCCCTCAACATTTGGCAGGTGCAGCCGGCTGTTTTGGAGAGAGCCCTGCTGGGATCCCCGGCCCGGCCTTCTCCCATCGAAAGCGTCCAGGTGCGGCGGCGGCTGCTGCCGGTGGGGGTGATCGTCCAAGTGCGGGAACGGCAACCGGTTGCACGCGCGCGATGGGGCGACCGGATGGGCTGGGTGGATCGGCAGGGCAACTGGCTGCCTCCCGATCCGTTTCGGCCCCCTGGCCCCAGCGGATCTCACTCTTCTTGGCCGGAGCTGGAGTTGCTGGGGTGGGAGAACCAGGCCCCAGAGCAATGGGCGCGGTTGCTCCAGGCCCTGCAGCAGTCGGAAATTGAGATCCAGGCAGTGGATTGGCAGTCTGGAGAGGGGATTACCCTCCATACCGAGCTGGGCAAGGTCTACCTGGGGCCGATTTCCGACCGCTTGCCTTTGCAAATTCAAACCCTCAACCAAATGCGCGATCTGCGCCGCTACTGCGAGTGTACACCCGACGACATTCTCCAGATCGACCTGACCAGCCCCAGCGTGCCCACCCTGCAGCTCACCCCTGCCGCCACCCAGGAGCGCTGGAAACACCTGCAGAGGCCCTAGCCTTGCCATGAACCCGGTGCCGGCGGTGGAGGTCAACCAATTGTGGATAGCTTATCCCGGCCATCCGCCGGTGCTGCAAGGGCTGGATCTGCGGGTCGAGGTTGGGCAGCATCTGGGGGTGATCGGCCCCAATGGCGCCGGCAAAACCACTCTGTTCCTCACCCTCTGTGGCCTGTTGCCCCTCTGCTCTGGCCAGGTGAGCTTGTTTGGCCAGCCGCTGCAGCCCGGCCAGTTTCGCCCCGAGGTGGGCTTGGTGTTTCAAGATCCCAATGACCAATTGTTTGCCCCATCGGTGGCCGAAGATGTGGCCTTTGGGCCGCGCAACCTGGGACGTTCTGAGGCGGAGATCGCGACTGCAGTTGAGGCCGCCCTGCAGATGACCGGCACCCTGCACCTGGCCGCTCGCCCACCCCATCATCTCTCCGGTGGGGAAAAGCGCATGGTCGCCATTGCCGGGATCCTGGCGATGCAACCCCGGTTGGTGCTCTACGACGAGCCAACGGCCAACCTCGATTTGCGAGCTCGGCGACGGTTGATGACCTTTTTGCAACAGGCTGCCCACACTTTTCTGCTGGCTTCCCACGATCTGGAGCTGATCCTGGCGGTGTGCGATCAGGTGATTCTCCTAGATCAAGGTCGCATCTGGGCCCAGGGATCCCCGGCCCACCTGATGAGCCAAGCCGACCTCATGGAAGCCCATGGCTTGGAAGTGCCCCCCTCGCTGCGCCGATAACGGCAAAAATTGAACAGATGTCAAGAATTATTTTTGAATTGATAACAATTTTGCCTCTCTTAATCAAAAGCTATCGCGCTAATTAAAAATATTGATTTTCGTCCAGGATTAAATGGGGATATCATTTTGTTAAGTCGGGGGATCCCTTCTCTGGGCCGTCCTCATCGATTTTGTATGATCGATTTTGTGCAAGAAAGATGGGGACTTAGCTTAGAGTTGGCAGCTTTGCCCGCCGGAGTGACAGTTGCGGTTAACGCTGATGGCTCCTACGACCTTTTCTGGCTTCAGTCTGATTGGGTCTGAGGTCGGCGGCTGGGCAGGGCCTTCCCTGTGGGGAGGTCTGTGTCGGCGGGGGTAGGTGTTCTGGGAAAAGCTGTCCATCGAGGTTTGGGCAGAGGATCTCTCAGATGAGTCCGAGGGAGAGTGCAGGATCGAACCCAATAAGCCAAATCAATTTGCAGATCGATTGGCCTTATTGCCGGGTTCGGCAACGTTCAGGAACTGAGTGTTCAAAAGTGGAGAGTTGATATGCCTATTGCAGTTGGAATGATCGAAACCCGCGGGTTCCCGGCAGTGGTGGAAGCTGCCGACGCTATGGTCAAAGCAGCCCGCGTTACCCTGGTGGGTTATGAAAAAATCGGCAGCGGTCGGGTCACCGTGATCGTGCGGGGGGATGTCTCGGAGGTGCAGGCCTCGGTGGCTGCCGGTTTGGAGTCTGCCAAGCGGGTGAGTGGCGGTGAGATTCTCTCCCACCACATCATCGCCCGGCCCCACGAGAACCTGGAGTTTGTGCTGCCCATCCGCTACACCGAGGCGGTGGAGCAGTTCCGCACCTAGTTCCTCTGAAGAGGATTCAGAAGCTGCCCCCGATCCCTAGAGTTCGCACCCCATTTTCAGCGTAAGGAGTACCTATGGCTATTGCAGTTGGAATGATCGAAACCCTGGGCTTCCCGGCAGTGGTGGAAGCTGCCGACGCCATGGTCAAAGCAGCCCGCGTTACCCTGGTGGGCTACGAAAAAATCAGCAGCGGTCGGGTCACCGTGATCGTGCGGGGGGATGTCTCTGAGGTGCAAGCTTCGGTGGCTGCCGGCATTGACTCGGTGAAGCGGGTAAACGGCGGCCAGTTGTTGTCTTGGCACATTATCGCCCGTCCTCACGAAAACCTCGAGTACGTGTTGCCCATTCGCTACACCGAGGATGTGGCCCAGTTCCGCGAAGGGGTGAATGCCATCCGTCCCTTCACCCGTCCCTGATGCGTATCGCCATTGTGCGGGGCACCGTCACCAGCACCCAAAAGGATCCCAGCCTGACGGGCGTGAAGTTTTTGTTGGTGCAGTATGTCGATCTCGAGGGTCAGCCGCAGCCCGACTATGCAGTGGCTGCCGATCCGGTGGGGGCGGGCACCGACGAGTGGGTGCTGATCAGCCAAGGCAGCGCTGCTCGCCAGCCGCAGGGAAACCAGACCCGCCCGCTGGATGCGGTGGTGATGGCGATCATCGATACCGTCAGCGTTGGCGGTCGCTCCCTCTACAACAAGCGCGATCAACGCTAGCTGGGATCCCTTAGCTCTCTTGCTGCCCTTATCCCGTTCTAGAGGCTCACGGTTATGCCTGCTCACACCTATGCTGCACCGCCAACGCCTTGGTCTCGCCGACTGGCGGAGCCCCAGATCGATCCCACCGCCTACGTGCATTCTTTTTCCAACCTCATTGGGGATGTGCGGGTGGAAGCGGAGGTGCTGATCGCTCCGGGAACTTCCATTCGTGCTGACGAGGGATCCCCCTTCCACATTGGCGCCAGATCCAACATTCAGGATGGGGTGGTCATCCACGGTCTGGAACAGGGGCGGGTGATAGGAGAAGACGGCCAGCCCTACTCGGTTTGGATCGGCAGAAACACCTCTATTGCCCACATGGCTTTGATCCACGGGCCGGCCTACGTGGGCAACGATTGCTTTATCGGCTTCCGCTCCACGGTGTTCAATGCTCGGGTGGGGGATGGCTGCATCATCATGTTGCATTGTCTGATCCAGGATGTGGAGATCCCCCCCGGCAAGTATGTGCCTTCTGGATCCATCATCACCACGCAGGCCGAGGCCGACCGGCTGCCGGACGTCCAAGATAGCGACGCCAAGTTTGCCCAGCACGTGATCGGCATCAACCAAGCCCTGCGGGAGGGCTACCAGTGCAGCGAAAACCTCGTCTGTATCGCCCCCATTCGCAACGAACTGCAGTCGCGCGCTTCTAACTCAACGGCTACGGAGACAGCACCCATGACCCATTCCTCCCATCGCGCCAATGGCCGGAACGGCGGCGGATCGGCTCTCAAGCCGGAGGTGGTGGAGCAAATTCGCGCCCTGTTGGCCCAAGGCTATCGCGTGGGCCTGGAATATGCCGATGAGCGTCGCTTCCGCACCTCCTCCTGGCAAAGCGGCAGCCCAATTGCCAGCACCCACGAGGCGGAGGTGGTGCAATCGCTGGGGGCCATCCTGGCGGAGCACCAAGGCGAATATGTGCGCCTGCTGGGGATCGATCCCAAGGCCAAACGGCGGGTGCTGGAGCAGATCATCCAAACCCCTGCTGGGCCGGCGCTGGTCTCTGGGATCCCCGGCCGCGTCTCGGCAGCTGCTGCCCCAGGTTCTGGTACATCTGGCTTTCGCTCTGACGCAGGGCTGGAGGAGGAGATCCGGACGCTCTTGGCGCAGGGGTATCGCGTCGGCCTGGAGGTGGCCGATGTCCGCCGCTACCGCACCTCTTCCTGGCAGACTTTGGGCAATTGGAGCGGCTCGGCCCAAGAGATCCTGGCCGCTGTACAGGCGGCCCTGGCCGAACATAGGGGAGAGTATGTGCGCCTGCTGGGGATCGATCCCAAGGCCAAACAGCGGGTGCTGGAGAAGGTGATTCAAACCCCGCAAGGCCAGGTGAGCGGCAGTCCTGCAGGCGGGGGCGCGATGACAGATACAGTTCCTGCGGCAGGTGGCAGTGCTGGCCTGGATCTGGAGGTGCAGGAGGAGGTGCACCGGCTGCTGGCCCAGGGCTATCGCATCGGCTACGAGTATGCCGACGAGCGTCGCTTCAAAACCTCTTCCTGGCAGAGCGGGCCGGCCATTCGTGCCACCCGCGGGCCGGAGGTGTTGGCCAAGCTGACGGCTGCCCTGGCCGAACATAGGGGAGAGTATGTGCGCCTGCTGGGGATCGATCCCAAGGCCAAACGGCGGGTCTACGAGCGCATCATCCAAACCCCTGGCGGCAGGTCGGCGACGGCTTCCGCCCCCGCAACTCAAGGATCCGCTGCTCCCGGTGCTTCTTTTTCTCCCACCCCTGGCACCCGCCTCAGCAGCGAAGTGGTGGCTCAGGTGCAGCAATTGCTCAGCCAAGGCTACCGCATCGGCACCGAACATGCGGACAAGCGCCGTTTTCGCACGTCTTCTTGGCAAAGCTGCAGCCCCATCGAGGCCACCCAGGTGCCCCAGGTGGTGGCGGCTCTGGAAGCCTGCCTGGAGGAACATCGCGGCGAATACGTTCGCCTGCTGGGGATCGATCCCAAGGCCAAACGGCGGGTGCTGGAGCAGATCATCCAAACTCCCTGAGGGATCTCCATTTTTCTTGACCTCTGTTGGCTCAAGCCCAACCCCCCAGCGATGAGGAGCACCTTGGCCTCGACTTTGCCCGACTCCATGACGCTCCGCGCCTTGCCCGGCCAGAACGACGAAACTCGCTATCTTGTCAGTGGTGAGGTGCAGGTGGAGGCGGGGGCAGGCATTGGGGCAGGGGTGCTGCTGCGGGCCAACCCCGGCTGTCGGATCCAGATTGGGCGAGGCGTCTGTATCGGCATGGGATCTGTTCTGCACGCCTGTGGGGGATCCCTCATCGTGGAGGCGGGAGCAACCTTGGGAATGGGGGTGCTGGTGATCGGGCAGGGCACCATCGGCAAAAATGCCTGCATTGGCTCGGAAACCACGCTGCTCAATTGTTCGGTGCTCAGCCAAGCGGTGATCCCTCCCGGCTCCCTGCTTGGGGATCCCACCTATGGTTTCGCTCTCCAGGACGGCAAGCCCACCCAGGCAGAGCCCTCGCCAGCAACAGGGGAAATGGCTCCAGCAACGCGGCCTGAGCCGGTTCCTCCCAGTTCTCCGGTGGCCAACGTCGAAAAGCAAACCCAAGAAAAATCCGGCTCCCCCAAGACCAAGACGCGCAAGCTCAACGGGATCCCCGGCCATTCGGAATTGGATCGCCTCTTGGGCAAGATCTATCCCTATCGGCAGGTGCTTTCCTCTGGGGATGGCCGGCTCTGACGGCTAAACTGGCATGAGTGGTTAGGAGGCCGATGTCAACCTCTCTGGGCCTGATTCAGACGCGCAGCTTTCCGGTCATTGTGCGCATTGCCGACGCCATGACCAAATCGGCAGGCGTGACCCTGATCGGCTTCGAGAAGATCTCAGGAGGCTACTGTACGGCGATTGTGCGGGGGGGAATTGCCGACGTGCGCATTGCCATTGAGGAGGGAATTGAGCTGGCCCGCCAGTTCGAGCAAGAGGAGATCTCCAGTTTGGTGATCCCGCGCCCCCTGCCCAACTTAGAAGCGGTGCTGCCGATTAGCAGCAAGCTGTCTCAACTGGCCCAAAACCGCGGCTACAGCCGCCTCAGCAACTTGGCCGTGGGCCTGTTGGAAACCCGCGGCTTCCCGGCCATGGTGGGGGCTGCCGACACGATGCTGAAAACGGCGGATGTCCAGTTGGCGGCCTACGAGACCATTGGAGACGGCCTCTGTACGGCCATCATTCGAGGCACGGTGGCCAACGTGGCCATTGCCATCGATGCGGGTATGTACGAGGCGGAACGTATCGGCGAGCTGAACGCGGTGGCCGTGATCCCGCGCCCCCTCGACGAGTTGGAGCAGGCGCTGCCGGTGGCCAGTTGTTTTGTGGCCCAGCCCGTTACCCTGCCGGTAACCCTTCCTCAAGTTCAGGAACAGGAAGTGCGGCGCAGCGATGCGGCTGTGGAGCGGATCCCGGTTTACCTGGAGCCGCCTGAAACTCCCTAGCCCCGCCGACCGATCCATCCTCACCCAAGAAAGCCGAGCAAGGCAGAGGGGAAAAGTGCTAGGCTAATCAAAGACCTGGGTCCGTGCAGCTCCGACGCCCAAACCGTGTCAGGATCGGAAGATAGCAGCACCACGGGATGCTCAGAGCAGGCGCGTCAACCCGGGTCGCCCCTTGCTTCTCCATGTTTCTTTCTGCTGGGTCATTCTCGGTCAAGCTTTTCTTCCTTTTGTCCTGGCAGCCCACCACGCTATGTCCGAGACAGATAATCCCCTCGCCAATTGGGCACAGAAGGCTTTCTACTTCGGCATGGGTTTGGCCGCTGTGGCGGCAGACAACGCCGCAAAGGTGGCCGGCAAGGCGGGTAGCCGTCTGCTGGAGCTGCGCAAGCAGGCACAAGCTTTGGTGGACGAACTGGTGGAGCGGGGGGCGATGACTGCTGAAGAGGCGCGGGCCTACATGGATGCCATTGCTGCCAATGCCAATCGCAAGGGGGAGGAAAGGCAAACTGCCGGCCCCCGCAGGATTAACATCGATGACATCAGCGATGCCGAGGTGGAGGCAAGCACTGCCATCGAACTTTCGGAAGCAGCCCGTCTGCGCCAGAAAATTGCCGAATTGCAGGCAGAACTAGACCGCATCAAGAAGGAAGCCAGAAACTCCTGAGCTCGCCATCCCGACTTTGCTAGTGAGGCCAACCGGAGGGAGCAGCCTGGAGGATCCCATCTTGCGAGAGAAAGCGAGAGCTGAGAAAGGGGCGCAGCGCCTGGGGAATGCGAATCGAGCCATCCGGCTGTTGGTGATTTTCCAACAGGGCAGCTAGGGAGCGCCCCACCGCCAAGCCGGAGCCGTTCAGAGTGTGGACGAAGTAGGTGCCTTTTTGCCCGGCCTCTTTGTAGCGCAGGTTGGCGCGGCGCGCCTGAAAGTCCCAGCAGTTGGAGCAACTGGAGATCTCGCGGTACTGATTTTGGGAGGGGAACCACACCTCCAGATCAAAACATCGGGCCGCTGAAAATCCCAGATCGCCGGTACACAGCTCCACCACCCGGTAGGGCAGTTCCAACATCTGCAAGATGGCCTCGGCATCTTGCACCAGCTTTTCGTGTTCGGCTTCCGATTGATCTGGGCGAGTGACCTTGACCAACTCCACTTTTTGAAACTGGTGCAGCCGGATCAGGCCCTTGGTGTCGCGACCATAGCTGCCGGCCTCGCGGCGAAAACAAGGGGTGTAAGCACAGAAGTAGAGAGGGAGGGCTTCCGCAGGGATCACCTCATCCCGGTACAGGTTGGTGAGGGGTACCTCCGCCGTCGGGATCAGCCACAAGTCATCGTCGGCGCAGCGAAAGCTCTCCTCGGCAAACTTGGGCAACTGCCCCGTCCCCTGCAAAGCGGCGCTGTTGACCAACAAGGGCGGGATCACCTCGGTGTAGCCGGCGGCAAGGTGGCGCTCCAGCATCATGGCGATCAAGGCCCGCTCCAGAGCCGCCCCCGCCCCCACCATGGCTACAAAGCGACTCTGGGCCACCTTGACGGCGCGGCCAATCTCCAAGAGACCCAGGTTCTCGGCAATTTCGTCGTGGGGAAGGACGGGATGGGCGGGTTTCAGCTCATCTCCCCAGCGGCGCACCTCCACGTTGTCGGCCTCATCTCGGCCCACCGGCACGCTGGGCAGGGGCAGGTTGGGGAGGGTGAGCAGCCGGGCGCGCATCTCCTCCTCCAGCTCCCGTTCTTGCTGCTCCAGTTGGGCGATCTCGGCCTTGAGATCTGCCCCCTGCTGCCGCAGAGCCGCCACTGCGGAACCTTGGGGATCCGCTCCCTGACGGATGAGCTCGCCGACTTTCTTGCCGAGGCTGTTGCTTTCTGCCTGCAAGGATCCGCGGCGAGTCTCCAACTGGCGCCGCTCCCGATCCAACTGTAGGATCCCGTCCAGATCGACCGTCGCCCCGCGCTTGTCCAGGGCTTGGCGTACCTGTTCTGGGCGATCCCGCAGCAGCTTCAGATCCAGCACAGAGATTGCCTACCCTCGGCTCCAGATACCCAACCTATTTCTTCAGCCAGCTGAACATGGCCCGCAGCTCCTTGCCCACCTGCTCGAGGGGGTGTTCCGCCTCGCGGCGGCGCATCGCCGTAAACCCTGGCTTGCCGGCTTGGTTTTCCAAGACAAACTCGCGGGCAAATTGACCGCTTTGGATCTCGGCGAGGATCCGTTTCATTTCGGCGCGGGTTTGCTCCGTGATGATGCGGGGGCCACGGGTGTAGTCGCCGTACTCTGCCGTGTTGGAGATGCTGTGGCGCATCTTTTCCAGGCCACCTTCGACGATGAGATCCACGATTAGCTTAACTTCGTGCAGGCACTCGAAGTAGGCCAGTTCCGGTTGGTAGCCCGCTTCCACCAGGGTCTCAAACCCCGCCTTGATCAGAGCCGTGAGGCCGCCACAGAGCACCACCTGCTCCCCAAAGAGATCCGTTTCCGTCTCTTCCCGAAAGCTGGTCTCCAAAATACCGGCCCGCGTGCCGCCGATCCCTTTGGCGTAGGCCATGGCCCGCTCCCGCGCCATCCCGGAGGCATCCTGATGGACGGCAAACAGGCAGGGCACCCCTTGACCTTCTTGGTAGGTGCGCCGCACCAAGTGTCCAGGGCCTTTGGGGGCGACCATGATGACATCCACATCTGCCGGCGGCTGGATCTGCCCAAAGTGGATGTTGAAGCCGTGGGCAAAGAGGAGCACGTTCCCCGGCTGCAAATGCGGGCGGATCTCGCTCTGGAAAACGGCCTTTTGCACCTCATCGGGCAGCAGGATCATCACCCAGTCGGCGGCAGCCGCAGCATCTGCTACGGTCTTGACCGTCAACCCGTCCTGCTCCGCTTTGGGCCAAGAGGGGCTGCCGGGATAGAGGCCGACGAGGACGTTGACACCACTGTCGCGCAGGTTGAGGGCGTGGGCATGGCCTTGGCTGCCATAGCCGATGATGGCAACGGTTTTGTCGGCCAGAAGCTCCAGGTTGGCGTCGGGGTCGTAGTAGAGGCGAGCCATGGTCGAGCAGGGGTACTGGGTGTCTTGTGAGCAGGTGCTTGACTAGGATAGCAGGAACCAAGGGATCCCTGAACACTCCAGTTGCCCAGATCAGACTCCGTGATGAACGGTTTTCACCCACCTCAGGCGCTTGGGCTGCACACACATGCGAGCGGTTGTGGCGATCATCACCGGCAGCCAGTGGAGCATGTAGACCAAGCCAAGGGCAGTGTGCCACCAAAGCTGCCGTCCGCGCAAGCCTTCCACGTGACGCAGCCCCCGGTAAAAGGCCACCGTCAGGCAGCCCATCACCAGGGCGTTCAAAGGCAGCAGCACAGAAGAGTGGCCTGTCAACAGCACCCAGAGGGTATCGGGAACCAAGGCCATCGGCAGCAGATACTGAGAAATAAAAAAGGCCCAGAGATCCACCGTTTTGGCCATGCCCATGCGGCGACCGAGGATCCCCGGCCAGTAGTCGAGATAGCGCTGATAGCCTCCTTCCGCCCAGCGGCAGCGCTGATGCCAGAGACTTTTCCAGGAGGTGACTCCTTCTTCAACAATGGCTGGCTCCGTCAAGAAGGCAATATCTACGCCCGCCAGGTGCAGCTTAAAGGTGAGATCCAGATCATCGGTGAGTGTGGCCTCGTTCCAACCACCGCACTTTTCCAAGACATCTCGCCGCACCAATTGGCCGTTGCCGCGTAGCTCGCCAATACCTCTTACGGCCACCCGCTGCTGCTGCAAGTAGGCATCGGAGGCCATTTCCGCCACCTGGCCCAGCGTCCAGAAGTTGACGTTGGGGTTGCCCAGGGCCTTGCGCACCTGAACGGCGCCCACTGCCCGTCTGCTGAAACGGCTGCGCAAGCGGGATGGAGTCCTTCCCACTTGAACAAACAAGGGCAGAGTGCGGACAAGAAAATCGGAGGGCACCACAGCATCGGCATCGCAGACCAGGATGATCTCTCCTTGGGTCAGGGGCAATACCTCGTTGAGGGCACCAGATTTGCCTCCTCCTTGCCCCGGCTGCCGCCGGTAGACCCGTAGGTGCGGGATCTGCTTCTGGGCTTCCCGCAGAACGTCAGGGGTGGCATCGCTGCTGTTGTCGTCGATGGCCCACAGCTCCAGATGGCTGGTGGGGTAGCGGAGCTGGGTCAAGCTGTGCAACAGCCGCGGGAGCACTGCGCTTTCGTTTTTGGCCGGGATCAAAACGGCCACGCGGGGCAGGGCCAGCCCACTCAACTCCGCATCCGGCTGCCTCGGTGGGACGGAGCCCTTATCCGTTGATCCAGGATCCCGGCAGGTCACGTCGCCAGAAGGAAGTCGCAGGGGGGGCGGGGAGGCTGCCGGCTGCAGACGAAATAACCGACTGATGTGGATCACCATGAACGTGGCCAACCCCATGGTGATCCAGCGAGCTGTCGGCAGCACATGCATTAGGCTGACGACTCCCCACACCATGGCCAGAACCAGCAGAGCCTTGAGGCGGCGGCGTTGGGCCGAGGTCAGCAGCCAGTCGGGAAGATGCAGATCCTCAAGGGGCTCCGGCTCTGACCAGACGAACTCAGACACAGGAATCCTCCCACGGGCGCCAATGTTAACCACCCCCGCCAACCTATCGGGACTTTATTCCGAAGGCTGTTAAGAGGCTGTTACTTATTGTCACCTATTGTGCCGGCGAAACAGAGTTCTTGAGTTTCTGCAGGCGAGAAAAGTTGGGGATCCCTAGCTCCGGTTCTCCGGCAAGAGGCGAGGAGCCTAGGGGTTGCCGCGAATCTCCTTGATCACCCCATCTTCCAGGAGGATCTCGACCTGCATTTTCTGGATCAGGTTGTCTCCTTTTTGGACGCGGAAGAAGCTCTCCACGTTGCCCTGCAGCACTTCTTGGTTGAGCTCCAGGGTGGTCAGTTGGTTGATCTGTTGCAACAGTTGATTTTTCTGATCCAAGAGCCGGATCTTCTGCTCATTCACGCGGCTTTTCACCGCTTCCACCTGTTGGAGGACTTGGGGGCTGTTGGGGTTAGAGCTCTGTTTTTCCAGTTCGGCAATGGCCCGCTTGCCCTGAAACTCCAGTTGTTGCATCTGAGCATCGGTGGCTTCGATCTGCCGCTCCAATTGCTCCTGCATTTCCTTTTTCCAAAGGGGGGTGACCACCACCTTGATGGGGATGTTGCGCTTAAGCAGTAGCTGAGTGCCGTTGCTGACGTTGTTTTCTTCCATAGAACCTATCCAGGCAGACGACCAACCAAACTGGGATTGTAGAAATCTCCCCTAAAAGCTCTGGGTTTGGGGAAGAGGAGCTCAACAGAACGAATTTTCCCCCGCCGAGCCGGAGAATCCATCTATTTATCCTACTGGCTGGGATCCCCGCAGTAAAGTCTCGGCTGGGGGGAAATGGCGGTTTTGGTTAAGGATCTTGAAGGCCGCTGCCCTGCGGCGGCGCAGATTCGGCTAGCGTGAAAGACGGTGTTCTCGGATTTTGCAGCAGCCATGAGCGAACTGGCCTCAACTCCCTGGCAACCCTCGGCTGGGGCTGCCCGGCCGGTGCGGATCGCCTCCCGCAAAAGCGAGCTGGCCTTGGCCCAGACCCACTGGGTCATGGAGCAGTTGCAGGCCCACCATCCGGGGTTGCCCCTAGAGCTGCACACCCTTTCCACCCAGGGAGACATCATCCTGGATGTGGCGCTGGCCAAAATCGGCGACAAGGGCCTATTTACCAAGGAGTTGGAGGTTAGCCTGCTCAACGGCAGCAGCGACCTGGCGGTGCACAGCCTCAAGGATTTGCCCACCCGCTTGCCAGAAGGCTTGGTGTTGGGGGCCATCACCCGGCGGGAGGATCCTCTGGACGCTTTGGTGGTGCGGGAGGAGCTGCGCGGCTACCACCTGGCCACCCTACCAGCAGGGACGGTGATCGGCACTTCCTCTTTGCGGCGACTGGCCCAACTGCGCCACGCCTTTCCCCACCTGCAGTTTAAGGACGTGCGGGGCAACCTCAACACTCGCTTGGCCAAGCTGGATCGGGGGGAGTACGACGGCCTGATCTTGGCGGTGGCCGGGCTAAAGCGCCTGGGCCAAGCACAGCGGATCCACGAGGTGCTAGATCCCAGCGTGTCCTTGTACGCCGTTGGCCAGGGATCCCTCGGCATCGAGTGCCGGCAGGGGGACGAGCGGATCCTGGAGCTCATTCAACCCTTGGCCGATGGGGAGGCCACAGCCCGCTGTTTGGCCGAGCGAGCTTTCTTGCGGGCGCTGGAGGGGGGCTGTCAGGTGCCCATCGGCGTCCACAGCCAAGTCCAGGGGGAAGAGCTGCACCTAACCGGCATGGTGGCCGACCTAGAGGGGCGACGGCTGATCCGCGATACCCAAACGGGATCCACTGCCGCTCCGGAAGCGGTGGGAATCTCCCTGGCGGAAAAGCTGAAGCAACAGGGGGCCGACGAAATCCTGCAGGCCATTTTTGCCCAGGCTCGCCGCTAGACTGCCTGGTTTTCAGGGTCGCGGAGCCGGCGGTAGGGATCGGTTTAGCCGCTGCTCAACCTTCAGCCCCACCCAGATCACGCCGATCCCGCAGGCCACCAACACCGCCGACTTGGCCAAGAGGCCGGTCTCGTACTCGAAAAAGCGGGTCAGCACCACCAGGGTTAGCCCCAATAGCCCCTGCCAGAAGCGCCCCCGCAGCCCCTGCTGCAACCCTTCCCAGCAGAGGATCGCCGACAATCCCACCAGCAGCAGGGTCAGGATCCAGGGGGCCAAGAAGGCCAGGGCCACTCTTGAGGTCAAGTTCCTAGAAACAGCATTGCTGATCACCAGCAAAAGGGCCAGGGTAATCAGGGAGAGGAAAACGACGGCATCCTTGAGCCAGGCGGAAATGGGCTGGGATCTCTTGGCCTGCCACCCCTGCCACCAGCCCCAGCCAGCCAGCAGCAGCAACCCTGCCGCCGACAAGCTTGCCCAGGGATCCACAGCTTGGAACAGAGGTGAGGGGTCGGGATCCCAGTCCCAGGGGTCACGGAAGCTCCAGACGTAGAGCAAGAAACCCAGCCCCAGCAAAGCCAGGCCCTCCGCCGTCGGGATCAGATCCAAGCCTTGCTCCTGCTCGCCATCCTGGCCATTTTCTCCGGTCAAAATCCGGCTTAGCCGGTAACCATGGCGTTGGTGCCAAAAGCCCAGGCCCCAGACAACGGCAAGACCAAGCAGCAGCCAGAGGGTCAAGCCTTCTCCAGAGCTGTCCCAGCGCTCTGCCAACCTTTGTAGCGCCAGGCCGAAGTCCACCAAAGCCAGGGCAAAGATCCAGCGGGAGCGGCACCCGTAGGCAAGGGGCAGCAAGAGACCAAGGGCCAGCCAGGGGTAGAGAGGGTCGAGAGCAGTGCCCCCTTCCCAGACGGCAGTCACCCCCGCCAGGGCGAACAAAAGGCAGGCCAAGACGCCACTGGGGGTGTGGAACAAGCTGTAGGCCACGGCCAAGCTGCCCAGCCCCCAGCCCAAGAACAAGCCCGCGGGGGATCCCCCCATTTGGACCCACTGGGCCATCAGAATAATGGCGGCTCCCAGGGCCAGCTCCCCGGCAATCAATAGGGCGCTGCCCAAGCGCGGGGATCCCTGCTGCCAAAGTCGCAAGCCGGCCACCTGCAGTCCCACCGTGAGGGCCAGGGATCCCAAGGCTCTGGCCGAGCGGGGAATGGCGTCCCAGTTGGCGGCCACGAAGGAGATCACCCCCAAGCCCACCAGCACGGCGCCCAACAGCAGCAGCACCAGGGTAAAGCGGCTGGCGGCTGTTCGCGGCAAGCTATCGAGTTGGTAGTACTCCCGCAGGCGATCCCGCTGCGCCGGCTGAATCAGCCCCTGCTCCACCCAGGTGTCCAACAGGTCGGCCAGTTGGCGGCGGAAGCGGTCGTCGGGGCCAGAGGAGCGGGGAGAAGTCATGGCACCCTCACCCCCTGCCCCTCTCCCAGCCCTCACCCCCGGCCCCTCTCCCTGAGGGAGAGGGGAGATTGGGATCGGTAGCCTGGAGCACTCGCTGCAGCACCTCTTGGTAGCCGGCTGCTGGATCGCCGAGATCAAAGCGAAAGAGGTCTTTATCCAGCACCCGCGGCTCAGTCCCTTCTAGATCCCACAGGCGGCAGGTGTCGGGGCTGATCTCGTCCGCCAGCCAGATCTCCCCTTGCTCGTCCAGGCCAAACTCCAGCTTAAAGTCCACCAGCTCCAGCCGGCAGCGCCGCCAGAAGTGGCGAAGGTGAGTGTTGACCGCCAAGGCCAGGGATCCCAGCTTCTCCACTTGCTCTGGCGTGGCCAGGTGCAACAGGCGGATGTGGTCGGGGGTTACCAAGGGATCCCCCAAGGCGTCGTTTTTGTAGTAGAACTCCACCAGCGGCGGCTGGATGGGCAGGCCCTGCTCCAGGCCTAGGCGCCGGCAGAGGCTGCCGGCCGTGCGGTTGCGCACCACCACTTCCAAGGGCAGGATCCGCAGGGCGCGCACCTGCATCTCTCGGGGGCCGGTCTGGGCCAAAAAGTGGTTGCGGATGCCCTGCTGCGCCAGGTAGGCAAACACCCGGCTGGAGACGGTGCAGTTGACCTCCCCTTTGCCGGCGATGGATCCCCGCTTTTGGGCGTTGAAGGCCGTGGCGTCGTCTTTGTATTGGCAGAGGTAAACCTGGGGATCGGCGGTGCGGTAGACCCGCTTGGCCTTGCCCTCGTAGAGGAGCTCTGGGGACGTGGGCGAGGATGGCATGGGCAACCCCTAATAGCCGGTCAGCCGTCCGCGGATCCCTTGCCAAAGGGTAATGGCGAGGATGCGCAGATCCAGCCACAGAGACCAGTTTTGCACATAGTAGAGATCATACTGGGTGCGGCGGGCAATGCTGGTGTCTCCCCGCAGGCCGTGGATCTGAGCCCAGCCGGTGAGGCCACTTTTCACCAAATGCCGATCCGGATACTTGGGGATCTCCTGGCTAAATTGCTCCACGAAGTAGGGCCGCTCCGGGCGGGGGCCCACCAGGCTCATTTCCCCCTTCAAGACGTTCCAAAGCTGGGGCAGCTCGTCCAGGTTGGTGCGGCGCAAAAAGGCTCCTATCTTGGTTCGGCGCGGATCCCCGGGGCGCGTCCAGCCCGGCTGGCCGGCTGCCTCGGCATCCACCCGCATGGTGCGGAACTTGGCAATCCAAAAGCGGCGCCCATCCAAGCTCACCCGCTCCTGCCAATACAAGATGGGGCCGGGGCTGCTGCAGGCCACCAGCAGGGCGATGACCAAAAATAAGGGGCTGAGCAACACCAGGCCCAGGGAGGCCCCTAGGATGTCTACCGCTCGCTTGAGGAAACGGTTGTGGGCGTAGCGCAGAGGGGGCTGGCGCAGCGTCAGCAGCGGGATCCCGTCCAGGGACTGGAGGCTGAAGTTCACCGTCAAAAAACCGAGGATATCTGGCACCAGCCGCACCTGCACCGACAGGGCCTGCAAGCTGAGCAACAGAGGTGCATTGGCCAGCTCCGGCTGCCCAAACCACACCTCTTCGATCTCGGGGTGAGCCTGCACATAGGCCACCAGGTGGCTGGGCTCCAGCCGCTCCAGCTTCTGCAAAGGCTCTGGTTCTGGCGCCGAGGGATCCCCGGCCACGGCCCAAGCCTTAATCTCAAACCCCAAGGCTGGGCAGCGCTCCAGCCGCTCCAGCACCTCAGCCAAGAGCAGGCCGGATCCCACCCAGATGACCCTTCGCCGCCCCTGGCCGTGGGCATACAGCCAGCCCATGCCCAGCCGCAGCAGCGCCCGCATCCCCGTCAAGCCGAGCAGGGCCAGCAGGCCGGCATAGCCCACCACCAAGCGCGACAGCGAGACGGAGCGCACGAAAAAGGCCCCCGCCAACACCAAGCCAAAGGTCACCCCCAGCCCCAGCAGCAAACTGGCCCATTCCTCAAAGCGAGATAGGCGCTTCGATTCGCCGTATCCTCCCAAGCCGGCCTGAACGCCCCAATAGCTAAGGACTGTCAACAACCCCAGGCCAGCATAAACATCCCAGGGCAAAAGCTGGTGGGGGCGCAAGCTGCGCAGCCAATAAGCCGCCCCGAAGGCCAGCCAAATACAGAGCCCATCCCCCAAACAAGCCAAGGGCACCCACAGGCGATGCGGATCCAAGCTCAGGGTGTAGCCGCGAAAGAAACCCGTCCCGCCAGCGCGATTGGCCAAGAGCTATCTCCTCCAGCAGTTAAGACTGGAAACAATCCTACAGAAAAGGTTATCCATTTGAGGATGCAAGGACTCCGTCTCGCTAGCGCGAACGGCAAAATCGATGTTGACTGAAAAAACTGGTAATAACGGCGAGAAGTTGAGGATTAAGAGGCTCAGTTTCTCAGAGGAGCAATTTTCTTAAGGCTGGCTACCGCCAATAAAGACAGGCCAAAGGGTAGGGAGAACTTAGAAATTAAATAGGCTTCCGCAGCAAAAATCTCGGTTAAAAGCCAATTGATCCAAGGCGAGAGCATGTTTAGATCCTGCTTCTCCTTGAGGCGAAGGCTCTTTTGGGCTAGGCGGATCCCTGCTGCTAATGGAAAGAGAAAGCTGTTGAAAAAGGTAAAGGTATGAATTTGCAGGCCGGCACTCTTGAGTAAGGAGAGAAGTTGTGCTGCTGTGTAGCGTCTCTTGTGGTGATTGAGCTCGTCATGGGCGCTCCACAGCCAGGGGTAGGCCGGTACCGTGATCACCATGTAGCCGGATGGCTTTAACCTCTGGATGAGAGCTTCCAGAGCTGCTTTGTCTTCCTCCAAATGTTCTAAAACGTCCAGTAGGGCAATAAGGTCAAATTGCTGGGAACCAAAAGGGATCCGATGCGGCAATTCACCTTCGGCCACAATCCCAATGCCGCGGGCCCGGGCCAAAGGCAATGCTATTTCGCTTCTTTCCATGGCCCAGACTTGGCCAAATTGAGACAACATTTCTAGGTTGCCGCCACTGCCACAGCCGGCTTCCAAGATACAAGCCGCGAGCGGAAGAGGGATCCCGGCAATAACCTGCCTGAGAATGCGGCGGCGCCCCACAAACCACCAATGTCGATCTTCTAAGCCCGCCATTTGTTCATAAGCTCTGGGATCCATACAATAGTCGTTCCAAATATTGGGAAACAGCTTGTTAGTTGATCCCTTGCTCCCCTCTCCCACGAGGGGAGAGGGGTTGGGGGTGAGGGTCGAAAGATGACCTTATCCTATACTTTTCCGGTGTTAGAGAACTCCGTCCCGCTTACGCGATTTAGGTTTCAAGGAGAAAGCCTGGCCTTGCCCCAGCGATTTTTGCGGTACCAGGCGGCCACGTGGGGGCACCAGGCCTCAAAGTGGGGCCAAATCAGTTCACACAGATACTGAATTTCTCGCTGGGCATCTTCTTTAGCTCGTAAATCCAGAAAATGCATCAAGCTGCGGCAATTAAAAGAGACTACAAAATGTTGGCGGATCCCGTAGCCGATGATGTTACGAGCATCTTCATAAGGCAATCCGCACTCTTCGACCAGGCGATAATAGGCAATGGCCTGACTGCGATACTGCTCAAGAATGATGTTCAGGGCCTCGGGAGAGATGGGCTTGAAGCCTTGGCGGGTTTTGGCCTTGCCTTCTTTGACGCTGGCAGGAACGTAAAACAGAGTTTCCAACTCTTGCAAAGATAACGAGGGCTCCGCGCCGGTTTTGTCGGCAAGAGCAGCGGTTTCGTTGGTGCTCCGAGGCGCAGACAAGAGTCTTTTGCCCAAATCGGCAATTTGCCGGCCTGTATATCGAAAAGATTGAACGTCGAAAGAAACTCCCACTCGATGAGTACGGGCCTGTTGCATGACAGCATGGGGAAAATAGCCCACCCCAAACGTGATCTGAGGGTGCTCAAGAGGCCCATAGTGGCCACGATTGCCCTCCAGCAGATGCCGCACCACGGCCTCTCCATACTGTTCCGGGATCCGGCCCTCTGGGGTAACAAAATCGGGGCTGTAATCTTGGTGCATCGCCTGCCAGATCACCCGTTCGGGATCTGGAGTTTGGCTAAGCACCACCACTTGAAATAAGGCATCCACTGTCAGAAAGCCGTACCCTTTCCCCAAAGTATAGAGGGAAGACACCTAGAGAAGGCGGCGGGCCCGCGTCTCCTCTGCCAGCACCATGTTCAAGCCCGGATTGCTGCGCATCAGCCCCGCCACGTAAAGGGTATAGACTTTCCCCGCCTCTAACTGGAGGTCAAACCGTTGCAAGGGAATGCTCCGGCTGGGAGCCGACTGCACACCTGGCGCGGGGGCTGAAGGAGCTATGGCCACCTGAATTTGGGTAAAGCCGGGGCGCATGGCTTGAAAGGTGGATACTTGTCCGAAGGCCAACTGGGGCAGCAGCACCCGCCCTTGCTCCCCTTGCCATTGCAGGGCCGGCGCATCAGGGGCGGCGTGGACAAACCGCACCAGGGCTTGATCAAACGGCGGATGGATGTTGTCTTCCAATACCAGGGCTGTCATGCGATTTGGCTCGTTGGCAGCCACCACCGAGAACACTCCCCCGCCCCTGAGGTTAGCCACAGTTCTGGCCGCAACCGTTCGCGCTAGCGGAACGGAGTCTTGAGAACTTGCGGGCTGGCCGGGGTTCTCAGGTGTTGAAAACAAAACAATGTCGTACTCGCCCGCCGGCATGCGCACGTACTCGCTCACCGCGCCGTAGGCTATGCTCCGAGCAGCCCTTACCCCTCCCACTTCCAAGTCGATCCGAGGGGCATTGGGGGCCACATGCACCAAGCGCACCTGGACCTCAGAAACTCCCGCAGATGCCGAAGGCATCGGGATGGCACAGCCGGACAAAAGCCCCGGCATTAAAGCCCCACCCACCACGCAGAGGACTGCGCTCACCCACTGTCGCACCATAGTTTATGCTCACTCCCACTCCTCACACCCAACGCTCAGTAGGGATCGAGCAGAAGGGCCCTCTCGCTCCCCAAAAGTTCGGTTCGGCGCAAGGGATCCCCTCCACTGACGCCAAAGAACCTGCTCTTGTCTTACCCCAGTTTTGCGCCTGATGCCATAGAGCCGGGCAGGATTTGCCGGCCCCCCTAAATCAAAGGGATCCCGGCGACAGGATCAAGAAGAACTGGGCGAGAAGAGCGGCGGCTGAACAAGCGGAAATAGGTGCTGACGGCCAACTCTTTCAGCGGGAAAAGCAGGTAGGTGAGGGGGTTGATGGTAACGATGATGTTGCGGCAATCGCGTTTGGCCTGGGCCAGGATCTGGGCGGCCACCCAATCTCCCGACATAACTCCAATGGGATTGAGCTGGCTCTTGAAGGGACCGAGGATGAGTTTGCGCACCACGCAGGGAGCGTCCAGGCGGCGCAGGGTAACCAAATCTCCTAGGGCCCGCTTGGAGAGCTCGTAGAGGGGGCTGAAGGCAGGGCTGACCTCGGCTTCTGAGGTGTTCACCCAAACCTCTTTGGTGGCCATCTCTGGGTTGTTGCGAACTGTCTGGAAGAACAGCTCCATCAGCCGCCAAGCCGAGAAAGTGTTGACGGCGTAGGACTGGCGGACAGACTCGGGATCCCGCTCCCCATGCACGTTGAGGCCGTGGTTGATCACCAAGATATCGACCCGCTCCAGGAGTTCGGCCAGGGATCCCTCCTGCCCCACCTGCCAGCGAACGGTCTCCACCGGCTGGGGCTGGCCGTCCACTTCGATGGCAACCGAATCCGCATGGGAGCTGAGGGCGATGACTTTGGCGCCGTAGCGGTGACAGTGCTGCAAGAGGGCCCGGCCCAGGGTGCCGGAGGCGCCGGTGATGGCCACACGCTTGCCTTTCAGGGAGAGACTGGTGCCCATAATCCGATCCACCAAGGTCAAGGTGCCGCAAAAGTAGGCGTTGGTATCGTCGAAGTGGTGCCGCCAGTGGTAGGCGCGGTTCACATGCCACTGGCTGGGGGGAGCGGGGAAAGGCCCCGGCTGGTGGGTGATATCCGTCTGCAGAGCCAGCCCATAGCCCCGCAACATGCCGGCCACCCAGAAACTGGCCGAATAGAGCACTCCCACTACTGCTGCCAGGCCGTAGAAGAGGGATCCCTGGCCCAACAGCACCACCCAGGGGATCCCGGCTAGAACCATCGTCGCCGCTTCGGGAACATCGTGGTGCCACTGGGATTCTCGGTATAACTTGGGGTCTACCACGCTGAGATCGGGGCGGAACAGGCGGTGGTGCAGGGTGTGCTTGGGCATCAGCCAGGGCCAGAGGTGGGCCAGCCAATGGCGCACATCTCGCACGATCTCCGCCCAAAGGACGGAAGCCAAGGCAATGGCTCCCACCGCTAGCCACTGAGTTACGCTGCTAACATCCATAGGGCTTTGCCGACAGTAGCCGAACCATCCTGGGCTCGCCGTCGCCTCTTGGCATCAACCTCACACAGTTGGCGACCCTCAAAAATCATCGCAAAGATCGTTGATAAAGACCATCCTAGACCGCGAGCAAGACGGCCAACGGCAGCCTTTGGGATCCC
>NZ_JANSJH010000011.1:0-41904 GCF_047462495.1 Synechococcus sp. H55.2
GGGGCTGGGGGTGGTCGCGTGAGCGGCGCGGAGCGCTTGGGCGCCTTTGGGAGAGGGGCTGGGGGTGAGGGGGAGGCTAAGCAGCGCTCTCCAGGCTCACCTGAAACACCTCGCTAAAGGCCTTCTCGACCTTGTAGCCGGAGTCGATGGTTTCCAGAGGATCCTTGCGCAGGCGGTGGCGCAAACACAGGCTGATTACCCGGCGAATATCGGCAATGGTGACCTCGCTGCGCCCCTCCAGAGCCGCCAGGGCCTTGGCCGCCCGGTTGGTGACGATATCTCCCCGCAGCCCATCCACCTCCAGAGCCGCACACACGCCGGAGATCTTCAGGCGCAACTCAGGATCCACCATCACAGTGGGCAAGAGGTGCTGGGCCTTTTCAATGCGCTCCCGCAAGTGTTGCTGGGCCTCGGCGTATTTGGCCAAGAACGCCTGGGGATCGGCGTCGAACTGGCTGCGCTCCTCCACAATCTGCACTCGCAGGGCCGGATCCCGCACCGTTTCGATGCGCACGAACATACCGAAGCGATCCAAGAGTTGGGGCCGCAATTCTCCCTCTTCGGGGTTGCCGGATCCCACCAGGACAAAGCGGGCCGGGTGGCGAATGGAAATCCCCTCCCGTTCCACCGTGTTCCAGCCAGAGGCCGCCGCATCCAGCAACACGTCTACCAGGTGGTCGTCCAGGAGGTTCACCTCGTCTACGTAAAGGATGCCGCGGTTGGCCTTGGCCAAGAGCCCCGGCTCAAAGGCCTTCACCCCCTGGGAGAGAGCCCGCTCGATATCCAAGGTGCCGCAGACCCGGTCTTCGGTGGCTCCCAGGGGCAGATCCACCATCGGTACCTGGATCCAGGTGGCTTCCAGCGTTTCTCCCGCCTGCAGGCGTTCCCACACCTGGTCGCTCATCAGATCCCGCTGCCGCGGGTGGCTGTTGAAGGGATCCCCTTTGACAACCTCGATCTGGGGCAGCAGATCTGCCAAGGCGCGGATGGTGGTGGATTTGCCCGTGCCGCGATCCCCCATGATCAGCACCCCACCGATGCGGGGATCGATGACGTTGAGGAGCAGAGCCAATTTCATCTCCTCTTGGCCGACAATGGCGGTGAACGGGAAAACCGGGCGACGTTCCAAGTTCATAGGGGCAACAACCAGCAATTCATCCCCATTATCCCAGAGGCTCCTCCCTTCTGGGCGGTTCCAGGCTGCAACAGGAACCTAAAGGCCGCTTTTGGGTCAAATGGATAAAGCAAGCTCCGGTGCCGGTCGGGGATCCCTGGCTTCTTTTGGGGAAGACTAGATAACATCGGAGCCTGCACGGTTGGCTGGGAGTGGGTTGAATCTGGGTAACAGCGAAAGCTACACCAAAAGAAAGGGGGCTCCCAAAAGCGCCGGCAACCACAGAGAGAGTTCGTTATTGGGTGGGGAGATAGCAGCGGTGTCAGGTCAAGCAAGTCGGAGACGATGGACGGCATTCTCGATGCCCAGCGTGGCCCAAAAAGGGCTGGTGGGCCTGATCTGGGTCTGCACCTGGATCCCTGTCTTGAGCATTTCCCTTGCCGTAGCCCAAACCGCCGCTACCTCTCTGGTTTTGACCGATGAACAGGTCGCCAAGTATGCCCGCATCGTTTTGGAGATGGAGCCCCACCGACAAGAGGCCCAGCAGCGCTCCCAGGCCACCGCGGATCCGGCCAGCAAAGATCAAATCCGGCGGGAGTTCATTCGCACCGCCACCGAGATCATCACCCGCCACGGCATGACCGTGCCCGAATACAACCGCATCACCCTGTTGATTCGCTCCGAAGAAGGCAGAGACCTCCAACAGCGCATCGAAGCCGAAATCCTGCGCCTGCAAAGCGGGGATCCCAGCGTGAGCCCTAGCTCCAAACCCTAACCCCCCCCTTGGATCCCCTGCAGCGCTTTTGCCCGGATGTGACGGGGGACGGAAGATAGCGGTAGGCTGGAAGCGGAGGTCGGTGCTCGTCCGTAGAGAGCGGGGGGAGAGCAATGAACGAGCCTATGTCGCCGTCAGTACGGGCGGCTGTCGAGCGCATGAAGTCTCGCTTGCGCCTGACGCGCCGCTTCGGGTTCTGGTTTCAGGCGGTTCTGGGGGCAACGGCTCTGCTGCTCTGGCTGGGATTTTTAGTTGGCCAGAATACCCTCTATCGCGACGACTCGATGGGGGCCTTTATCGCCTTCTGGTTTACCCTGTTTACCCTTCTAACCCTGGCAGCCGGTCTCTTCTTTAACTGGCGCTACCTGCTCCAGGCGGAGCGCCGCTCAGTGTCTGCCGCTACCCCAAGCCAGTTGGATCTGCCCAAGCAGTTGCAATTGGTTACCTATGTCAGCCTGATCGGCGCTTTCCTCGCCCTCATCGCCATGGAGGCGCAGGTGGGAGAGCTGCTGGTGCGGCTGTTTACCCGCACGCTGAGCACCCAGACAGCAGGAGTGCTGCTATTGGCTGCCAATATCAACGTTACCTTTGCCCACTTCGTCTGCTTAGCAGGGGTGCTCTGGATTACCGGCGCCCTCGACCGCGAGCCTTGAACCCCAGCCGGCCAGTCTTAACTTTGCAAGGCAGAAAGTCAGGCCTGCGGCACAGTGGCCCGCCCTAAACTTGCCCCAGCTAAAACTGCCCCCCTGCCAGAGGAAGAGGGGCAAGCGGAAGCAGTCTCGAAGTCCGTAGTTGCCAATCGCAGATTCCGAGGGCTTCACTTAAAGCCCACCGCCGCCTGCCAAACAAAAGCCAGCAAAAAGAACAAAACAGGGATGATCGGCAGAATGTCGATCAGGGGATCGAACAACTCATAGCCTTCTGGCAAAGCCGCCAGGAGCATTATCGCAGGCATGACAACAAACCTCGACAAGAAGAAAGTGGAGTTGGAGAAACTGCTCTTTTCAGAATTGACAGGGATTTTAACATTGTCGGGCCGGAATCCCGGCTAAAGTCAAGAAATGTGAAGGAGATGGTGACCTAGAGAACTCCCATGTTGGAGAGGCCCAAGATCACTCCCGCGCCCAGCAGATGGCCGAAGCTGGCGACCCCCAGCACTTCCGGCCAGGTCATCCCCAGCACCGGCCCCGTTTCTGAGGCCGCTCCCGAAGAGGACTTGAAGATCAAGTAGGCAAGACCTGTGCAGAGAAAGATGGTTACGGCACTCAAAGGCGACCAAGAGCTGGTGTGGGCAGTCATGGCCAACGGCACAACAACGGGCATCATGGTTTTCATCCTCGGCTCAGGTTAACCGCCCCCTAGATTACCCCCATTCCGCAACTCCCAAGGGGATCCCCACATGAATTGCAACAGAGGCCGCAACAAAACCTCACACTGTGGCTTCTTCTGGCTCCATGGCCGATCTACCCCTCGCCGGGAACAGCCTGGACGGGCTGGAGTTGGCAAGAAAAATCCGGTCTGGGCGCAGATCTCTGCCGTATACTAACGAAAGTTAACAAATCCTTCTCTTCCCCCGCTTTGCAGGTGATGAACTGGCTCTTTTGCCTTGATCCATCCTCACCGTCTGCGCTGTGCACACCCAAGGATGGCTGCCGATGACTGCTGCTGCGACTCCGCAACCGGATCCCAAGCCTTTTGCGTTACCCCGTGAGCTGTTGGGGCCGCCGCCGGAATTTTGGAACCCCACCCTGTTGATGTTTTTGGCGGCGGTGGTGCTTTCGGCCTCTTGCTTTGGCGGGTACGCCTTTTGGCATTGGCCCCGCTGGCTGGTGTTTTGGCTTAACTTTGTCGCCCTCTATGTGTTGGGCACGGTGATCCACGATGCCTCTCACGGCTCGGCCCACCGCAACCGCTTTTTGAACGAGGCGCTGGGCCACGGCTCCGCCTTGTTGCAGGGCTTTGTCTATCCGGTCTTTAAGCGGGTGCACATGCAGCACCACGCCCATGTCAACCACCCCGAAGACGATCCCGATCACTATGTGTCCACGGGCGGGCCGCTGTGGCTGATCGCACCGCGCTTTTTCTATCACGAGGTGTTTTTTTTCAAGCGGCAGCTCTGGCGCAAAGGCCGCTGGGATCTGCTGGAATGGGGGCTGAGCCGACTGGTGGTGGTTCTGACGTTTGCGTTGGCCATTCACTTTGGCTACACCGACTACATCATGAACTACTGGCTGCCCCCTGCTTTTATCATGGGCTTTCTATTGGGCCTGTTTTTCGACTACCTGCCCCATCGTCCCTTTCAATCTCAAGAGCGGTGGCACAACGCCCGCGTCTATCCCGGTTGGCTGACCAACATTCTGCTGCTGGGGCAAAACTATCACCTGATCCACCATCTCTGGCCCTCGGTTCCCTGGTACAAATATCAGGCAGCCTACTGGGCGGCCAAACCTGAGCTGGACGCCCGCAACTGCCAGCAAACGCTGGGGATCTGGGAGAAGGGAGAGTTTTGGAGCTTTTTGTACGATGCGCTGATTGGCCTGCACTGGCACAAGCCCAACTCAACTCGTCCTGCTGCGCCAGCCGATCCAGAATCTACGGATCTGAGGCTTACTTAACATGGTTTTGCCCACGCTACGGATCCCTCAGTTGCTGCTGTTTGTGGAGGCAGCCGGCTTGCTGCGGGACTCCAGCCAGGCCCTGTTACAGGCTGGTCAGGCGACGGCAGATCTGCCAGAGTTGATCGCTGAAGCGCAAGCGCAGGCGGAAGCCCAATTGCAAACCCTTGGGATCCCGGCAGAGTTGCGGGCGCAGGCCCGAGGGATCCTGAGGTTGACCTCGCCGCCGCAGGTGCTGGCTTACCTGCAGGATTTGCTCGACAGGGGAGCCGGCCCGGATTTGGAAGCCTTTTTGGAGCAGGCGGGATCCGACTCTACCCTGTTGCGCTTTCCGCCGCTGTTGGTGGGGGCTGTGGCTTTGCAGGTGTTGCTGGAGCGGCTGGATTTTTCTCCGCAAGAGAGAGCTGTGTTGCAAGCCCAACGGGATCAATGGGAACAGGCCCTGGCAGAATTGGCCGCTCACCACCAGGTTTCCCCAGAGCCGCTGCGGGCGGCTGCCGAGAGGGAGCTGCGGGCTGCCTCAGCAGAAGAGCTGCTGCAACTGGGGCAGGATCTCTTTCAAGATCTCCAGGATCTTGCCGGGCCCGATTCTGAGCCGGAAGCCGAGTCTCAGGTGGAATTGGCGGGGCCGTTGCTGTTGATGATGGTGGCCGACCACCTGTTGGCCCAGACAGAGCATCCGCTCACCCCCGATCAACGGCTGGACTTACAAACCAACCGCGCCGAGGCAGAAAGCCGCTTTTTGGCCATGCAAAAGCTGGGCCGTCTTGAGAACTTGGCGGAGCAGCAGGCTTACATTCGCTCCTGGATTGACCAAACTTCTGTGCCGGATTTGCTGCGGGCTTTGGATCGCTTTTTTGCGGCGTCTGAACCCAACGCGTGAGGCCCCCGGATTGCCAGAGGTTCCGTATCCTCTATGCTGGAAGCAAAGGGATCCCGCTTGAGGCGCGAAAGTGGACTGGGGCAGCTTATTTTGGATTTTTTTGATCTTCAGCTCGCTGCAACCCCTGTTGAACCGGCGAGCGCAAGAGTTCCGGCGCTTGCTGGCCATTCGGGAGTTGGAGCAAAAGCGGGGCAGCCGCGTGATTTTGCTCATCCACCGCCAGGAGTCGATCAGTTTTTTGGGGATCCCGGTTTCCCGCTACATCAGCATCGAGGACTCGGAGCAGGTGTTGCGGGCGATCCGCCTCACCCCGCCCAATACTCCCATTGATTTGATTCTGCACACCCCTGGCGGCCTGGTGCTGGCTACTGAACAAATTGCCCGCGCCCTGATCCGGCACCCGGCCAAGGTGACGGTATTTGTGCCCCACTACGCCATGTCGGGCGGGACGATGTTGGCCCTGGCTGCCGATGAAATTGTCATGGATGCTAACGCCGTGCTGGGGCCGGTGGATCCGCAGTTGGGGGGGTATGCTGCCGCCAGCATTCTGCAGGTGGTGGCGGAAAAACCCATTGCCGAAATCGACGACCAGACCTTAATTCTGGCGGATCTGGCCCGCAAGGCGATGCAACAGGTGCAGAACTTCGTGCGGGATCTCCTGAAGGACGATGTGCCCAAGCGCAAAATTGCCCCCGAACGCATTGAGCCTCTGATCCAGTACCTGACCAGCGGTCGGGTGACCCACGACTACCCGATCACTGCTGAAGAAGCGCGGGAGCTGGGCCTGCCCATCTCCACCGAGTTGCCGCCCCAGATCTACGCCCTGATGGACTTGTACCCCCAGGCCAGCATGGGCCGTCCTTCCGTGCAGTACATTCCCACCCCCTACGATCCTCGTCCCGCTTTGCCCAAAGGGGGATCCCGCTCTGGCCTAGGGTGAACTCTTGGCGTAGACATCCATGGCTTCCAGGCGCAGCCCTTTTGCCCGCCGAAATAGCTCTTGTCCGGTGTGCAAGTGGCGTTCATCGAAGTTCAGCGGGAAATACTTCAGCTCCTCCAGAGCGTCTTCCAAGTGGTTGAGGGCATAGTAGAGGCGGGAAGCCACACCCCCAAAGCTGCTGGGATTGGGAAGGCGGCGAAAGATCTGCTGAGCTTGGGCCAGCTTCTGGCCGCACTCTTCCAGATAAGCCTCAAAGGACTCCAACAGGTCAGGGTCGAACGGATCTGCCGCCAAAGCATTTAACTGAGGCTTCAGAGAAGACAACAAGGGCCCCAAAACTCGGTTCAGGGGGGTGTAGACCTGTCGGATCCAGGCGGCGCGGGCGATGGCTTCCTGGCTGACGGTTTCGCCAGGGGATCCCGTCGGCTGAGGGCGGGGTGAGGTGTGGCTGGAGTGCAGTTGCCGATCGTAGTCGCGGCGAGATTGCGGATCCTTGAGCACCGCGTAGGCAGCGTTGATCTGGCGGATGCGCTCGGAGGTGGCCCGATCTTTTTTGGCCAGCAGGCTGTCGGGATGGTGGTACTTGACCAAACGACGGTAGGCAGACTTGATCTCTTCCGCCGTCGCCAGGACGGAAACGCCCAAGACCTCGTAGTGGGATCCGACTCCAGCTCCGCTCTCCATCATCGCTAGGCTTGCCGGCAAGAAACTCCCACATTGTACCTGCAGCCTAGAATAAAGGTGAGTTTTCCAGTGCTGCCCCATGTCTTCCTCCTCACAGGGATCCCCCCATCCTTTCAGTGCCCTCTTGGGGGCCACCATTGCCGTCAGTCTGGGCTACGGGTTCTTGCAACTGCTGCTCTCGATGGTGACCAAATTGCCGCCAATCGATGTCGAGACTGGATCGCTGGCGCGCGGGATCAGCATCCTGGTGCGTTATCTCCTGGTCGGTTCCGTTTCCCTGATCGCCTTCATGTTTGCCATGGTGGGGTTGGGGCTGGCGGCCTATTCTGTGCAATTGCTGGGAGAGCGGCTAACATCTTCTCAGCGCTGAGCCTGGGGATCCGGGCACGACCTCTGGCCGACTTAGTTTGCGTTGGGACGGCTGCCTAGCGCAACACCACCTTGGGCGAGAGCAACAAAGTCAGGGATCCCTGGCAGTGGTCAATTCGGCCTTCGGCAAAGCGCACCTGGGCCAGGCCCGCCTTTTTAAGGGTGATCGCGTGGGCATTGGCCGGGTTTAGCCCAACAGCCGCTTGCACCCACAGGCTCAGATCCGGCTGGTGACCGACCAGGGCCAAAGACGTGAGGGATCCCCGCTCTGCCTGCCAGCGCACCAGGTCGGCAAAACTGCCGCCCGGAGCCAGAGGCTCAAACACCTCCACCGCTGCGGCCAGGTTCTCGTCCAACAAGATCTCGGCGGTCTGCCGCGCCCTCACCAGGGGACTGGTGAGCAGGAGATCCCACTTCCAGCCCATGCTCTTGAGCTGGCGGGCCACCTTGCGGCAGCGCTTGCGACCTTCGTCTGTAAGGGCTCGCAAGGCATCCTCAACTTCTGGCCGGGGTTCTTCGGCTATGCCATGGCGGATGAAGTCCACAGCCAATTCCTGCCGGGCAATCTGCTTCTCAGTTGCTCCCTGAGAGTGCTCCCCACCGCGAACGCCCTCCTGTTGTTCAAGCCCAGAGATCATCGAACCCCGTCCCGTCAATGCAAACGGCACCGTCAAACTTTGCCCAGACACTCTCCCAGAATACCCTGGGGGACGCTCTCTCTACGAGGAGGGGTTGTGCAGGCGCTGGCCGACCAAAGTGCGCCCTTCCTGGGTGTAGAGCTGCCAGTAGTTCCAGTAGTTGCCAAAGACAGACTTCACATAGCCCCGCGTTTCGGCGAAGGGGATCTGCTCCACAAACACATCCGGATCTTCAAAGCCAAAGCGGCTCAGCCATCTGGCCACGTTGCCGGGGCCGCCGTTGTAGCTGGCCAGGGCCAGCAGGGTGTTGTCTTGATAGGTGCGGTGGGTGTAGTCGAAGTACCAGGATCCCAGGTAAAGATTGTCGGCGGGGTTGGTGAGGCTGTATTGGGCTAGGCCAATTTGTTGGGCAATCCAGCGCCCGGTGGCAGGCATCACCTGCATCAAGCCCAGCGCCCCTGAGGCCGAGACGATCTCCGGCTCAAAGCGGGATTCCTGCCGGATCAAGGCCGCCACCATCAGGGGATTGAGGTTAAATTGCCGTGACCAGCGGGCCAGGCCGGGCCGGGCATAGGGATCCCCGCCCCAGGAATTGTCTGGGCCGGCGTAGTAGTGCAGCGGATAGACGGCCTGCCAGAAATCTTGGCGCTGCCTCAACGTCTCCAGCAGGGGATCCGGCTCTTCGCTGAAGCGCAAAGCGGCCACCTGGTTGATACCCCGCAGGTGCTCTCCGGCACTGTTGCGCAGAATACCCGTGACAAAGCGCTCAGCCACACTCATCTGGCGGGGATCCCGTTGCAGCACGGCCATTTCCCCCTGCCAGCGTTCCCAGGCCAGTTGGCTGGCTCCCATCAAGTGCAAAGTTTGCGTGGCCTCAGAGACCCCCGGCAACGGTAGCCGCACCGGCTGAAAATCCACCTCCACCCTTTGGCGCCCGCTGTAGAAATCCCCCACCGGCCAGCCCAGTTGCACTGCCGACCGCCAGGCGTAGTAGGTGTGGGGAAACTGTTGCAGCACCTGTTGATAGGTTTGCCGCGCCGCAGCCACATCCCCCAGCCGTTCCCGCCATTTGCCCGCCCAGTAGAGCAGTTGCGCCCCCATTTCCGTATCCCGCTGGGCGGATCCGATCTGTTGGGCCAGGGCGATGGCTTGGCCGAGATTGCCCGCTTGCGCTTGACTCCAGGCAAGTGTCCAGGCGGCGTTGGCCGCGGCTTCGCTGGCCGGAAAGCGCTCCCAAAGAGCTTGCCGAGCCGCTTGGGCCGATTGCGGGCTGGCATGGCGATCGTAAAGCTGGCTGAGGCTGAGCAACGCTTCTGGAGCCTCTCTATCCGAGCCGGATCCCGCCTGGCGCAGCAGCTCGATTGCCGTCGACAGGTCGCTCAATTCTGCCAAACGGCGACGGGTGAGGGAAGCCTCTGGCCCATTGGGAAATTGAGCCAGCAGCGCTTGGTAAGCCGCTCTCGCCTGGGGAAACTCCCGCGAGATCTGGTGGCTGCGGCCCCAGCGGTAGAGATTCTGAGAGGTGGCGGGGGCACGCCCATAGGCGCGGGCAGCTTTGCCGTACTCCCGTTGTTCCCAATAGGCATCGGCCAGGATCTGCCAATCGGAAGCCGTGAGGGATCCCTCCTGAGCCTGCCGCCAGCGATCCAGCAGCGGCGTTAACCCAGGGGTTTGCGGGTGATGCAGAGCCAAATCCCGCAGCAGGTCGTAGCGGTCGGGATCCCGCTCCAGCAAATGCTGGAGGGCGCGGCCAGTCAGCGGGTGAGTGGGAAATTGCTGCCGCAACTGATCCACCTGGCCCATCCCCCAGAGGGCATAGGCGGCCACCGGGCTGTGGGGGTACTCCTGCAAAATCTTGGGCCACCAGATCCCTTGGGCTGTTGCCTTATCCTGCAACTGCTCGTAGGCTTGGGCCCTGAGCTTCCAAATTTCCTCCCGCAGAACCGGCAGGCTCTCTTCCAACCCCTGCAAACCCTGCAGGGCCAATTGCGCTTGGCCGGCCTGCAGCGCTGCGTAAGCCCGCAGAAAGGCCGTTGTGGAAGTGTGGGGCAGTTGTACCGGATCCCTGCCCTCTGGCGCCGCAGCCACCTCCACGGTTTCTGCCCAGGATGAGGTGTAAAAGCCCCAGATGGCCCCGCCCAGAGCCGCTCCTGCCGCCAGCACACCGGCAACCCATCTTGCCCAGCACCGTTTGCTGCCTGTCAGGATATCCATGCTTTGTCTCTCTGCAACCTCTGACTACGATACTCAACCCGACTGCGTTGGGTCACCTGGGATACCTGTACCGCAGGCATTGGGCCCGGCAGTCGTTTATGAGTTACTTGCCAGATTGCAGGATCCGCGGCGGACTTTCACTGCGGTACACCTTGGCCCCGACATCGCGCAGCTTTTTGTCGATGGCCTCGTAGCCGCGATCGATGTAGTGGAGCCCGTGGATCGTAGAGCAGCCTTCAGCCGCCAGGCCGGCCAACACCAAGGCTGCCCCCGCCCGCAAGTCCGTAGCCACCACCGGCGCCCCCGACAGCGACGGCACCCCCCGGATCAGGGCCACCCGGTTCTTCAAACGAATGTCCGCCCCCATGCGATTGAGCTCGGGAATGTGGTGCATGCGGTTTTCAAACACCGTCTCCTCGATGGTGCAACTGCCCTCGCTCAGGGCGGCCAAGGCCATGATCGGCGCCTGCACATCGGTGGGAAAACCCGGATAGGGCAGCGTTTGAATATCGGTCGCCTGGCAGAGCCAGCCCGAACTGAGCTGAGCCGGGGCAATGCGCAGCCGGTTGGGGCCTTCTTCTTCGACCCGCAGCCCCATGTCACGCAGCTTGGCGATCACCGCCCGCAAGTGATCGGGAATAACAGGGCCAACCGTGAGGTGAGAGCGGGTAATGGCCCCGGCAATAAGATAAGTGCTGGCCTCGATGCGGTCGGGAATAACCGTGTACTCGGTTCCATGCAAGCGGGGCACCCCCACCACCACAACCGTGTTAGTGCCAACACCGCGAATGCGCGCCCCCATCGCCTGACAAAAACGGGCCAAATCCGCCACTTCTGGCTCTTGGGCGGCATTTTCAATCACCGTTTCCCCATCCGCCAGCGTAGCGGCCATCATCAGGGTTTCAGTAGCGCCGACGCTGGGATAGTCCAGGTAGATGCGGGTTCCCACCAGCCTACGGGCATAGGCATGAACAACCCCATGTTCGATTTGCACGGTCGCCCCCAGCGCCTGCAGGCCCCGCACGTGCAGATCCACCGGACGGGAGCCAATGGCACAGCCGCCCGGCAGGGGAACTCTGGCTACCCCCAACCGCGCCAACAGGGGCCCGATGATGAAAAAGCTGGCCCGCAACTGGCTGACCAATTCATAGGGAGCTTGGGAAGTTTTGAGGGAGCTGGCATCCAGGTCGAGGGTATTGCCCACATGGGACACTTTAACCCCCAGGGTGGTCAGGATCTGCCCCATGCGTTCAATGTCCAGCAGACGCGGCACGTTGTGAATTCGGCAAGCCTCAGGAGCCAAAAGGGATCCGGCCATAATCGCCAAGGCAGAGTTTTTCGCCCCGCCAATGGGAATGTGGCCGCTCAAGGGCTGCTTGCCAGTTATCTGCAGCACTGGCCCCATCATTTCGGGTGAGGGTGTAACTAAGGATTCCACCCTGCTGACGTGCTGGAACTCTGCCGTGAATTCTCCCAATCTTCCTCCTCAGCCACAGAAAATATAGAGCACACAAGCAAGCCTCTTCCGGGAAATACTCTGGAGAGAGAAGCAGCCAAAAGGGCAACCAGAAACTTGGTAGAGGAAGGAAGAGAAGTTCTGCCCCTATCTTACCCAAGTTCCTCAGTTTGCGGCAGCAGTTGGGGCAACTCGGCCAAAGAATCCTATTCCGCCGGCGCCAACAGAATCCAAGCCCCATCTGGAAGTGCCCTACGTTACGCCGAAAGAAGCAGACCGGTCTCCGCACATCCCCAAAAAAGATGCCCCATGTTAGATATAGACTCCTACTGGGTTGGGCCCAGCAGCCAGAAGCAGTATGATACTCGTGAGAAATGCTTGCAATAGCCATAGGAGACAGTCGATGATCACCACTCAAGTCTCTGCCCAAGAGTTGTTTCGGGCCGCCTATGAAAATCGCTACACCTGGGATCCCGCTTTCCCGGGCTATAGCGCCGAGGTCACTTACTGGGATGGGGAGCGCACTTTTGTGGGGCAGGTGCGAGTGGGGGCAGACCTAAAGGCCACCGTTACGGGCGTGGAGGATGAGGAAGCCCGGAAAGCCATTCACAATCAACTTTGGGAAATTGCCATTCACCGGGTGCGCCGCAGCTTTGCCGAGACCCACGGGAACAACACTTTCCGCTATGGGCAGACCCTACCCGATGGCACCGTGGAGATCCTGGTGGGGGGCAAAGCCGAAGGGGATCGCTACCACGTGCGCGACAACCAAGTAACCCTGGTGCATCGGCATATTCATGGGGTGGTGGTGACCATCCACACCTTCAGCAGCCACGACACGGGCGAAGGCTACCTCTCTCACCGCTACGATTCCGTCTATCACGATCCCCAAACGGGTGAGCAAAAGGGCGGGCGCAGCCAATTTGAGGATCTCTACACCAAAGTCGGCAAGTACTACATCCTCTCGGAGCGACGCATTCAAACAGAGACGGAAACCGGCCCTGTGGAAAAGCGCTTTACCTTCCGCAACTTGGCGTTGCTGGATGCCGGGGCTTAATTGGCCAAACGCCAACGCAAAACCCGATAATCATGAACTTTATGGCAGCAACGACCTCCTCAGTTAGAATTAGAAAGGGAGCCTGAGCTATGCTTTGAATATTCTCCCGCCTACACTTTGGCATGAACAACCCTGCGGCAAAGCCCGACCCAGATTCCAAAGCCCCTACCGAGGTTCCCGAACTGATTCTCCGCCCCGCTCAACTGGGGGATCTGGAGGCGGTGGAGGAGATCCTGGCGCAAGCCTTTGAGGAGGACTACAGCAGCCGCTCGGTGGATATTCGTCGCCAGGTGCGGCGGCTACGTCAGTGGTATGGCCCCCTGAGAACCCTGAGCCTGTTTCCCAACCGCTTTCAGCACATGTTTACCGTCCATGTGGCGGAGCTGGAAGGCAAAATCCAGGGGGTCATTCAAGTTTCTCCCTTTAACCATTCCCGCAGCACCTGGCGGGTGGATCACATTGCGGTGGCGCCTTCGGCCCAGCGGCAGGGAATCGGGTCTAAGTTGCTCAGGCACTGCACGGAGCACTTTCGCGAGGCCCACACCTGGATTTTGGAGGTGAACATCCACAATAAGGGGGCAATGGCCCTCTACCGACACAACGGCTTCCAGCCCTTGGCTCAGATCACCTATTGGTCGATCCCGGCGGAGATTCTGGCTGCTCTCAGCCGGCACGAGGCCAAGTTGCCCAACCTGGTGCCGGTGACCAACCGCGATGCCTACGCCATCTATCAACTGGATACGGGATCCATGCCGGCCACTGTGCGCCAGGTGTACGACCGCGACGTGAGCGACTTCCGCACCAGCCCACTGGAGTGGCTTTTGGAACGGGCCAAGTGTGCCATCAGCCAAACGGAACGGGTGGAGATGTGTGTCTATGAGCCCGAGCGGAAAACCGCCATTGGCTATTTCAACCTCAAGTTGGATCGGACGGGGCAGCAGCCGCACGTGGCCAAACTCACAGTTCACCCTGCCTATACCTGGCTCTATCCTGAGCTCATGGCCAAGATGGCCCAGCTCACCCAAGCTTATCCCCCGCAGGCTTTGGCCTTGGCTTCCACCGATTACCAACCGGAGCGGGAGGAGTTTTTGCTCAAGCTGGGCGCCCAGGATGTGGAGCGGACGCTGCTGATGTCGCGCTCGGTGTGGCATAAGGTGCGGGAAGTCCGCTCCCCTTGGTATAGCGAGTATCTCGCTCTGGTGCTCCAAAAATTGCCGGTGAAGCAGCCGGTGCCAGAACGCTTTGAGGGGCTGGCGGAGGGCTGGCTGGAACATCCCTTTCATTCTCTTCACCCAACTGTGCCGGATCCCAATGCCGTTCGCGCTACTCAGCCGGAGTCCTCACCGGGGTGCGCCAGAGACTCGCAATCAGAGGCTCCTCCCCCTCCCTAGTTGAAGTCTTGGCTGGCACCCCCATGAACCCGTTAGCCAGGGATCCCTCTTGGCGGATGTTGCTCCAGGCGGCCCTGCACCGCAACCGCAGCGATCCCGGTGTACGCTATTTGCAACTGGCTACAGTGGATCCCCAGGGGCATCCGCGTAACCGCACGGTGGTTTTTCGGGGGTTTTTGGGGGACACCGACCGCATCCAGTTGGCGGTGGACGGCCGCAGCGAGAAGCTTTGCCAGATCGCCCACTGCCCGCTGGCTCAGATCTGCTGGTATTTCAGCAAGACGCGCGAGCAATTTCGCATTGCCGGCACTCTGGAGGCCATCACCGCCGATCATCCGGATCCTGAAGCGCAGCAGCAGCGGCAGCAGTTGTGGCAACAGATCTCGGAAAAAGGACGGCTCCTCTGGTTTTGGCCGGAACCCAAGGGGCCTCTTGCCTCGCCCGAGGCTTTTGTTCAAAAGCTGCCGCCAGAGAAAGCTTCATGGCCGCCTCCGACTTTTGTGGTGCTCCTGTTGCAGCCGACTGAGGTCGATCACCTGCAGCTCAAGGGGGATTCGATCTATCCCCAACGGCGAACGGTGTACGAGCGCAAGCTGCAAGGCTGGCAATGCCGAGCGGTCAACCCCTAGAAGGGATCCCAGCCGGTTTCAAGCTGGCGCGGGGCAGCGCCTTTCGAGAGAATGTTGAAATCTTGAAGAGAATTAAGAGAATGAAGGTGTTAACGTAGCTGAACAATCGTCCTGTTCCGTGCCCACCCCACCGACGCTGTGAGGGTGGCCGCTCGGGTTTTTCTCCATCTGGTATGTAGCATTCCTGGTTGCGGTAATCTGATGTTCGCCTTGATCCCCTCATTTCCTGACCGCATTGCCCAAGCTGTTGCCGCTCTTCTTGCCGGCGGGCCGTCGGTGAACATGACTGCGAAAGGCAAGGGATCCCTGTTTTTAGCTGCCGCCTTGTTTGGGGTGAGCGTTGCCGTGCAGGGGTTGAGAGCACAAACTCTGGGGAGACCGACGCCGGAAGCTCTAGAAGACTCGGTTGAGGGGAATGTTGCTCCTGTTCTGCTTGCAGAAGCGGCCTCACCCTCGCAGACCGGCCCCACCTCTGCCCGCACAGGCTCCTTTCGTGTTGGCAACCGCACCCCCCATCCGGTGCGGGTGGTGATCTTGATGCGCAGCGGCGGGCGGCTGCTCAACCCAGAAACGGCCCACTGGGATTTTGCGCCCGGAGAAGGCGGTAGCGAAGGATTGGTGCTGAGCTTGGGGGAAGAGCCGCTGCAGATCGGCCCCGGAGACATTGTGGTGGCTTTTGTCCTCGATGGAACCCGCCGCTACTGGGGGCCGAACGTGGTGGGAGAGTCTCTGGCCCCGTTTTGGAATGAGGAGAGCGGCTCCTGGTCGATGATCCTGCAGCCTTAGGGCAGTCTCCAAGCTACAGGTGGCTGCGCAGTTTGTAGCTCTCTAGGGTGTTGGCCAGCAGCATCGCTACCGTCATGGGTCCCACACCACCCGGCACGGGCGTGATGGCGGCGGCCCACTCCTTGACTGCCGCGTAATCCACATCTCCCACCAATTGCTCAGATCCGTCGGGGCCCTGGATACGGTTGATGCCTACATCGACGACCACGGCTCCCGGTTTTACCATCTCTGCCTTGAGCAAGTGGGGGCGACCGACGGCCATCACCACAATGTCGGCGGCGCGGGTTACTTCGGCTAAGTCGGGGGTGCGGGAATGGGCCAGGGTAACGGTGGCATCGGCAGCCAACAACATCAGGCTCAGGGGCTTGCCCACCAGGATGCTGCGACCGACCACCACCGCCTTTCGTCCGGCAATCGGGATCCCTTCCGCTTGCAACAGGCGCATCACGCCCAGGGGGGTACAACTGCGCAGGCCGGGCTCGCCGCGCAGCAGCCGGCCCAGGTTGAGGGGGTGAAGCCCGTCCACGTCTTTGTCGGGGTCGATGGCCAGAAGGGGCGGGATGGGATCCCAGCCGGGGGGTAAGGGCAGTTGCACGAGGATGCCATCGACGCGCTCGTCCTGGTTGAGTTGGGCGATGGCGTCGAGCAGGTGGGCGGGGGAGTCTTGGGCGGAAAAATGGCGGCCAAAGGAGGCGATGCCCACCCGCTCACAGGCCCGCTCTTTGCCGCGCACGTAAGCTGCACTGGCGGGATCCTCCCCAACCCGCAGCACCGCCAATCCCGGCGGACGCCCCACCCGCGGCAGCCAAGCTTGCACTTGGGCGGCCATCTCCGCTTGCAGGCGGGCGGCCAAGGCTTTGCCATCCAAGATCTTGGCGGACATAGAGGGCGCCCCAAGAGATCTTGACAACTTGACCATCTTCAGGGGCGCCGCCCCCTTCGTCAAGTCTTGCCGCCGTTGAGCAACAGCAGCAGGGGCACCTGGGGCCTTTGCCCAGTTTTTTGGGCTGCCCCATTCCCCCCGGCTCTAGAACTCGCGCGACTCTTCTTCGCCGGGCCCTAACTCCTCAATGAGGATCTCCACCTGCTGCCGCTTTTCCTCCAAAAACTGGGCGCAGCGCTTTAGGGTCTGGGCGGCCTGCTGGAAGCGCTCCACCACCTCTGCCAGATCCAGCTCTCCCGATTCGATCTGGGCGATCAGACTTTCCACTTCGGCGATGGCTGCTTCGTAGCGCCAGGGATCCTCACGTTTGCGGCGGCTCATGGCTCTCCTCCACTCGGGCCCAGAGGCTTCCCGAGGCCAGTTGTATCCTCAGCCGGGTCTGCAGCGGTAGGTGGTGGGTGCGAACCAGGGATCCCCGTTCGTCCCGCACCAGGGCATAGCCCCGCCTGAGGACGGCGGTAGGGTCGAGGGCTTGCAGGTGCTCCTGGAGGGCCTGTTGGCGCTGTTGGTGATGGTGAAAGCGGTGGCGCACCGCCTGCACTAGGCGCTGCTGCCGTTGGGTCAAGCGCTCCTGCGCCTGTTGCAGCAGCCGCTCCGGATGGATTTGGGCGAGATGGCGCTGGGTGTGCTGGAAGCGCCGCCGTGCCCTCTCCAAAGCCTGCAGCGTGCGTTCGATCAACTTCTGACGCAACTGGGATCCCTGGCGCTGCAATTCCCGCAGATCGGGCACGATCCGCTCGGCCGCCGCTGTGGGGGTGTGGGCCGCGTAGTCGGCCGCGTAGTCCGCCAAGGTCTCGTCCCGCTGGTGGCCGATCCCAGTCACCACCGGAATAGGGCACTCGGCAATGGCTCGCACCACCCGCTCATCGTTAAAGCAAGCCAAATCCTCGCCGGATCCACCCCCCCGGGCAATCAGCAGCACTTCCGCCCGCCCATCCTGTTCCACCCGGCGAATGGCCCGCACGATCGACGCGGGGGCCGCTTCCCCTTGCACCTGGGCCGGCGAAAACAGCACCCGCAGCCCGGGGTAGCGCTGGTTGAGGGTGCGGCGGATATCGCCCCAGCCGGCGGCGTCGGGAGAGCTGACGACGGCAATGCACTGAGGGTGGGTAGGTAGAGGCCGCTGGTTGTCGAACAGGCCCTCGGCAGCCAGGCGGGCCTTGAGCTGCTGCAAGCGCCACGCCAACAGCCCCTCGCCCGCCGGCAGCAGTTGCCAGATAACAAGGCGGTAGTAGCTGCCGCCGCTGTAGATGCCGATTTGCCCCAGCGCAAGCACCTGTTGCCCCACTTCTGGCCAGAAGCTGAGCCGGGAAGTTTGGCTCCGCCAGATCACCCCCTTGAGGATGTCGCCGCTTTCCGGATCCACCAGGGTCAGAAACAGGTGGCCGTTGCGGTTGCGCTGGCAACTGGAGACTTCTCCAACCACCCACAGCCTGGCCAAGTAGGGATCCCCGGCCAGCAGCGACTTCAAGTAGCCGGACACTCCCCCCACCGAGAGGAGAGGGACTTCCTCGGCAGGAAAGGATTCTGTCCCGAAGTCGAGGCCATCAAAGGCCAGAGCCATTGCTTGCGGATCCAGATCGCGCATACGGCGCTTCCCCATGGGAATGCTCGGGATCCCATCTAGAATAGGCGACGACAGGACGAGAGAGGAGGTGAGCTGCGGTGACCTTCGCCCATTGGCTGGGGCTGGCAGCGCTGCTGGGCCTGTTGGTTCTGCTCTGGCAGATCCGGCAGATTCTGCTATTGGTGTTTGCGGCCATCGTCTTGGCAGTAGCTTTGGACACCCTGGCTCAGATCCCGCAGCGCTACGGCTTTCGCCGCGGCCCCTCGCTCCTCATCACCGGCTTGACGGTTCTGGTGGGGGCGATTCTGGTGGGGCTGATCGTAGTGCCTCCCCTGGCGGATCAGTTGCGGCGGCTGTTTACCGATGGGGTGCCCGCCGGGATCGTGCAGGCGCAGCGGCTATTTGAGAGCCTCATCCTCTCGTTGCCGACGGATATCGAGCTGCCGACGCTGCGGGAGTTGGCCAATAGCCTCGTGCCCCAGGCCACTGAGTTGGTGCGCCAGGTGCGGGACTTTTTCTCCCAGTCCTTCACCGCCTTCTTTGCCACCCTGCTCAATCTGTTGTTTGTCATCATCCTCACCATCCTGCTGTTGGTGGATCCCCAGGCCTACAGCCGCGCCTTTGTCTCGGTTTTCCCCGCCTTTTACCGCCCCCGCGTCCGCTACATCCTCAAGCGCTGCGAGCTGGCCCTGCGAGGGTGGCTGGTGGGGATCCTCTTCACCAGCAGCCTGGTAATGCTGCTGAGCGGCATTGGGCTGTGGATTTTGGGCGTGCCTTTAACCTTGGCCAATGCCGTGCTGGCGGGACTGTTTAATTTCATCCCCAACATCGGCCCCACCTTGAGCGTGGTCGCCCCCATGCTGGTGGCCCTCACCGATGCCCCCTGGAAATCGCTGGCGGTGCTGGGGCTCTACATCTTCATCCAACAGTTGGAAAGCAGCGTCTTCACCCCCATCGTCATGTCGCGGCAGGTGTCGCTTTTGCCGGCTCTGACTTTGGTGGCCCAAATTACCTCGGCCTTTTTCTTCGGGGTGCTGGGCCTGTTTTTGGCTGTGCCCTTGGCGGCCATCCTGCAGGTGTGGATCCAAGAGGTGCTGATTCGGGATGTGTTGGATCCTTGGCAGGGATCCCGGACGCTCCCCTTGCTCAGATTAGAGAGCAGGGCAGACCAGAGCTCCACCCATCTGCCGGACTCCGCCTCGCTACCGCAATCGGCGCCAACAGATTGAAGCAACCCAGATGCCTGCTGCGGACTTTGGCCAGAAAAAATGGGGCTCAGCTCTGGCCGAAACTGTCTTGGCGTAACAAAATATTAAGGGCAGCACTTGCATTGGGATCCCTTGCGGGGCAGGCTGTTGCTGGCCCACGACCGACATTTGGCAGATATTTAGGGACACATAGCCATGTACAACAATCGTCGCGGTTTTCTTCGCTGGTTGGCTCTCGGTTTCGGCTCGCTGGCGGGTTTGTTACCGGCCTTGGCCCGGCGCCGTTTTGCCCTTGCCCGGGAAACCAAGGCTCCTGAACCAGAGTTTGTGAAAGTGGCCAACCTCGCCGATTTCAAAGATGGCCCCTTCAAAGTGGAAAACGCCTTTGGAAAGAACACCGCCACCCTCTGGTTGGTCAAGGATCCCCAAAAAGAAGACTCTTTCCTGGCTCTGGATGCCGCTTGTCCCCATGCCGGGTGTGACGTGGACTGGCGGGGGGAGAACTTTGTCTGCCCTTGTCATGGCTCGGCCTTTGCTGTCGATGGCAGCCGTACCCGGGGCCCGGCCAAGGCCGACCTGACCGCTTACAAAGTTAAGGTGGAGAAGGAGGAGATTTTCGTAGCCAAAAGCCAATCCTAGGCGGGTAGCCAGCTTTCTGCAAAAGCAGGTAATGGGCTGAGCCAATGAGGCCACCCAGGGAGCGTTGCTACTTGCGCTATTTGTTTGTCTCCACCCCCGTTGGCCCGCTCGGATCGGGGGCTGGCGGCGGCGTGGAGCTCAATCTTGCCAACCTGACCCGTGTCTTGCTGCAGATGGGATCCCAGGTGCGGGTGTTGGCCCCCGAGGGATCCCAAATCGACGCATTGCCGGTGGAGGTGATCGAGGCGGTAACCGGCCTTCCCCCGACCTATGCGCAAAGCCAGCGCCGCGACCAGCCGGTTCAGATCCACACCCCCTCTCTGCTGGCCAATCTGTGGCAGCGGGCTGCCCAACTGCAAGACCAGTTCGATCTGATTGTGAACTGGAGCTACGATTGGCTGTCGTTTTATTTGACGGATTTTTTCCGCACCCCGGTGGCCCACATCGTCAGCATGGGATCCCTCAGCGACGCCGTCGATCAGGCCTTGGAGCACATTGCGCAGACCTACCCTGGCCGGCTGGCGGTGCACTCGCGAGCCCAAGCCCAGACCTTTGCCTTTGCCCGCGCCCAGATGGCGGCAGGTCGGGATCCCTTTGTCTATCTGCCCTGCGGCGTTGATCTCAGCCGCTACGACTTTGTGCCCGAAGGGAACGGATCCCTGTGTTGGATTGGCCGCATTGCTCCGGAAAAGGGCCTGGAAGACTGTGCTGCCCTGGCCGAGAAGACGGGAAGATCGGTGGTGCTCCTGGGCCACCTGCAAGAGCCAAGCTACTGGCAGCAGATCCAGGAACAGTACCCACAGGCCCAACTGGACTACCGAGGGTTTCTGCCCACATCGCAAATGCAGCGAATTTTAGGGCAATGCTCCGCCTTGGTCATGACCCCCAAGTGGGTGGAAGCCTTTGGCCTGGTGGCAGTGGAGGCTTTGGCTTGTGGCGTGCCGGTGATCACCTACCGCCGTGGGGGGCCAGCGGAAATTGTTAGCGATGGCGAGACCGGCTGGGTGGTGGATCCAGACGACGTGGCGGCCTTGGCCAGGGCTGTAGAAAACTTGGATCGCATCGACCGCAGCCGCTGCCGACACCATGCAGAACAGCGCTATTCCCTGCAGGCCATGGCGGAGCGGTTTTTGGCCTGGAGCGAGGCAATTGGCCGGGATCCCATCTGGGCAGCCCGCGAGGGAGGAGACAGGCAATGGTACTATTAACTTGATTCTGGCAATCTGCGCCAGACGCGCAGCCCAACGACGCGAACATTTTGACTTACGACAGGGAAACCACCATGACGACTGGGAAAGGATCTGTTGCGCTGGTGCGATCAGAGGTTCGTCGGCGGTCACAGGTTCTGGGAACGCAGGTGATCAGCCAGGTCAATGCGGCCCGGCTCGGAGTAGTTAGCGAAGTTTGGGCAGATCTGGAAGCCAAGCAAGTGCTGGTGCTGGGGGTGCTGGAGAAAGCCTTTGCCGGATCCCCACGGTTGCTGGAGCTGCGGCAAGTGACGGCCTTGGGCCAGGATGCCATCCTCGTCCCCAACGATGAGGTTTTCGACGACTTGGATTTGGAAGGCCTGAGCCGGGTGGTTGGCAGCGAGGTGGTTACGGAAGAAGGGATCCGCCTCGGCAAGGTCAAAGATTTTCAATTTAACTCCGTCTCCGGCCTGATCACGGGTTTAATCCTCTCCAACCTTGGCCTCACCTTTTTGCCCGGCTTTATCCTCAGCACCTATTTGCTTCCGGCTGATGAGATCGTCTCGGTTGGCGGCGAGCGCCTCATTGTTGCCGATGGCGCCGAAACCCGCCTGACCCAACTGGCCAAGGGAATCTTGGAAACCCTGGGACTCGGCAAGCCTCCTTGGGAATCCGGAGTCAGTCCTGCCCCTGCCCTGCCCAGTGCGGTCGAGGGTTCCGCTGTTGAGGAAGACTACGAAGAAGAATACGAGGAGGAGTACGAGGAGGGCGCAGAAGAAGACCCCTACGCCGAAGCAGAGCCGGAACCTCAGAGCGAGGCGACGCCTCCCCGTCGGCCCGAGCCGCCTCCTGTCTCTGAACAACCGGAATGGGAGCAAGAGTACGCCAAAGAGGAAGCTCCTCCTTCTCCTCCCGAGCCCACTCCTCCCCCCTCTACGCCCACGGATATCGACCCCTGGGAAGACAAGTCCGGCGAGCCCACCTGATGGCGGAGCGTATCCCATCCCCAACGGATGCGACGCCTGGGGCGTTGAGGTCTATCCCGGCAGGGCAGGATCGGCCTCGGCTAAAAAGCGCAAAGCCACCGATAAAAAAGCTTGCGGCGCTTCGATGTGGGGGAAAGCAGCTCCCGGCAATCGGTAAACCGGCACCTCTGGCCGCAGAGCGCGATACCGCTCCACCTGCTCAAGGCCGGTAAGGCGGTTCTGTTCCCCCCAAACCAAAGCCATGGGTTTGGCCACAACGCGAAAGTCGTCTTGAATGGGCAAATTGAGTTTGCCGGTCAAAAAAGAACGGGGAGCAAATTGGGCCCCCGCCTGGTGAGCCGCCTGATAGTAGTAATCCACCACCGCCTCCTCCAGAGCATACCCCGGCGAGAACAGGCTCTGCTCCGTAAACAGACGTATATTCCAGGGGGCGGTGATGCCGTTGTAAAAGGCTAACCCCAACACAGGCAGGCTGAGGAAGCCGTAGAGGGCCTCGGCCAAAGGGATCCCCAGCGCCGGGGGGATAAGGCTGTTGTCTCCCAGGGGGGCGATGAGCAGCAGCTTCTGCCACTGCTGAGGTTGCAGCCGGGCCGAGCGCAGCACAAATCCTGCCGAGAGGGAATTGGCGATGGCGTGGCAGGGCCGCCCGATCACCTGCCGAACAAAATCCCCGATCAGCTCGGCGTAGAGATAACCGGTGTACTCCAGATCGGGGCGCTCCGAGTTGCCCCAACCCAACCAATCCAAAGCATAAACCTGATAGTGCTGGCTCAGCTCCGCCATGATGGCGCGGAACTCGTAGCTGGAAGAGCCGGCCCCGATGCCGTGCAGCAGCAACAAGGGCTGGCCGGATCCCGCCACTTTGTAAAACAGGCGATGGCCCCGCCAAAAGTGGTGCCTCTCCTCTCCCGGCAACAGGCTGGGCAAAGGCTGGGTGCGAGAAGCAATCCAGGCGTTGAGAACGGCCAGGGCGCCCACCCCGCCGGCTGCAACCCAAAGACCGGTCTTGAAAACTTGGCTCAGCTCCTTCATGAGCAGCAACCCCCGCCGGGGATCCTACTTTTTCTTGAGGCGGTAGGTGATGCGCCCTTTGTTGAGGTCATAAGGGCTGAGCTCCACCTTGACCCGATCTCCGGGCAGGATCTTGATGTAGTTACGGCGAATCTTGCCGGAGATATGAGCGAGCACGTTGAAGCCGTTATCCAGATCCACCCGGAACATGGCGTTGGGCAGGGACTCTGTGACGACCCCTTCCATTTCAATGGCATCTTCCTTAGACAAGGAGACCTCCCAAAAAACGACACAGTGAGCAACCCACTCCTCACAGCCGCGACGACACGCGCTGTTAAGAAGTGAAAAAATACTCCACCTCTTCTATCCTAGCTGTTGCAGTCCTTCACTAGGGGATCCTTCAGCTAGAAACCGCAGGAGCCCGTCCCTATACCGTCTCGACCCCTCCCCCCCTATACGGGGAGAGAGGGGGCCCGGGCTGTTGGCTTGCCAACTGCAGGGCTACCCAAAGCCCGCTCCGTATCGGGGTTGGTTAGTTTAGGACTGAAAAGGCGTGCGATCGGTCAAAATCTCTGCTCCCGATTCGGTGACCAAGACCGTGTGCTCGAACTGAGCCGACCAAGCGCCATCCACCGTCACCACCGTCCACCCATCCGACAACACTCGGGTGGCCTCTCCTCCTGCATTCACCATGGGCTCAATGGCCACGGTCATGCCGGAGCGCAGCTTGGGATTGGGCAGATCGCGGGTGCGATAGTTGGGGAATTGCGGCTCTTCGTGCAGGTTGCGCCCCACCCCGTGACCGACATACTGCTTTACCACAGAATAGCCCCGCCCCTCGATGTAATCTTCAATGGCACCCGAAACATCCTGCAGCCAGACGCCGTGGCACACATGGTCGATGCCCGTCTGCAAGGCTTTGGCCGCAGTATCGATCAGATCCCGGGCTGCATCGCTCAGGGGTTCTAGGCCGATGCTGAGGCAAGAATCCGCATGCCAGCCCTCCACAACGGCGCCGAAATCCACCTTGACCACATCTCCCGGCTGCACCACTTTGCGGGGACTGGGGATCCCGTGCACCACCTCGTGGTTAATGCTGACACAGACGCAGGCCGGGAAGCCGTAGTAGCCTTTGAAGCTGGGCAGAGCGTTCAGTTCGGCCACCCGTCGCTCGGCGTAGGCATCGATATCTGCCGTCGTCCAGCCCGGCTCTAAGCGCTCGGCGATCTCCTGCAACACTTGGGCCACCACCCGCCCGGCCCGCCGCATTTTTTCCACTTCGCGGCGAGATTTGATCTCGATGAGCTGCATGCCCCGCCGCTGCTTCTCAGCTCCTGGTCTGATCACGCTGTCCTCCTGAAGCCGTCCAAAAGAGCCTGCAGATGTTCTTGTACGGATTCCATCGGCTGGTTGCCGTTGACTCGCTGCAAGCGCCCCTTGGCCGCATAAAAATCGATCAGGGGAGCCGTCTGCTGCCGATAGACCTCCAAACGCTTGAGAATCACCGAGGGATCCGCATCATCGCTGCGCCCCTGTTCCTTGCCCCGGGCCAACAGACGGGCCACCACCACTTCGTCCGGCACATCCAAGTTGAGGACGCAGTCGTAATCTTGCCCCAGCTCGCGCAGCAGCTCTTCCAGGGCTTCCGCCTGGGCTAGGGTGCGAGGAAATCCGTCCAGGATCCAACCCTGCTCTGGAGACTGCTGCAACTGGCCTCTGACCATCCCGATCAACACCTCATCGGGCACCAGCTCTCCCGCGTCCATGTATACTTTGGCCTGGCATCCCAGCGGGGTCTGGGCCTTCACCTCTGCCCGCAGCAGATCGCCTGTGGAAATTTTGGGCGTGTGGTAGATGGCCGCCAGCCGCTCCGCCTGTGTACCCTTGCCCGCCCCCGGCGGCCCCAAAAAGATCAACCTCGGCACTACTGCTTGACCATCCCTTCGTAGCGTTGTGAGATGACATAGGTCTGGATTTGTTTGGAGGTCTCGATCGCCACCCCCACCAAAATCAGCAGCGAAGTCGCCCCCAAACCTTGGAAAGTGGTGATGCCGGTCGCCCGCTCCACCGTCGTCGGGATGATGGCCACCGCACACAAGAATAGGGCTCCCAGCAGCGTCAGCCGGTTGAGGATCCCTTCGATGTATTCAGCCGTAGCCTTGCCCGGTCGCACCCCTGGAATACTGGCCCCCATCTTCTTCAAGTTTTGCGCCAGATCCACCGGGTTGATGATCAAGGAAGCATAGAAGTAGCTGAAGAAGAGGATCAGCACGAAATAGAAGGGAATGTAAAACCAGGAGGTGGGAGATAAAAAGTTGGCCACCTGCACCAACGTTAGGTTCTGGGTGTACTGAGCCAAAGCCAAGGGCAGAGACATCACCGAGTAGGCGAAGATGATCGGCATCACCCCCCCTTGGTTTAGCCGCAGGGGCAGGTAGCTCTTCTGCTCGCGGAATAGTTTGTTGCCCACCTGGCGCTTGGCGTAGACGATCGGGATCTTGCGGCTGCCCTCTTGGACAAAGACAATACCGACAATGGTGGCCAAAAAGATAGCCGTCAACAGCAAGATGCCGCCGATGGTGCTGCTATCGGCGCGGGCCAAGCTGATGGTCTGGCCCAGGGCGCGGGGCAGCGTGGCCACGATGTTGACAAAGATCAGCAGCGACGGGCCACTGCCCACCCCCTTTTCCGTGATCATTTCCCCCAACCACATGACGAACATGGATCCCGCCGCCAGAGCCAAGGTGGTGGAGGCCATAAAGGCCAGCTCATTGGTGGTGTTGGCAAACTCCCGCACCCAGAAGGAGATGCCGATGCCCTGGATGATGGCCCAAATCAAAGTAACGTAGCGGGTGTACTGAGAAATCTGTCGCCGCCCCTGTTCTCCCTCGTTTTTCTGCAGGTTCTCCAGGGCCGGAATGGCCGAGACCAGCAGTTGCATGATGATGGAAGCGTTGATGAAGGGCAGGATCCCAAGGGCGAAGATCCCGAGGGCAGAGATACCGCCTCCGGAGAAGATATCCAGAAAGCCGAACACTGGGCTGTTGGCGGCCTCGGCGGCAAAGCGGGCCCGGTCAATGCTGGGGATCGGAATGTAGATGCCCAGCCGCACCAACAACAACAGTCCTAGGGTCAGCAACAGACGGCTGCGCAGGCCAGAGGCCATCGCCATCTGCATGAAGGTCTCTTGGGCGGAGGGAGCAGAGCCTCGTGTGTCAGCCATAGGTAAAGAAAACCTCGCAGGAGCAAAGGGCCAGGTGAGCTACTTACCACTCTACGCTTCCGCTGGGGAAGTCGGCAAAATGAAATGCTGCCAACCTCGGCCCATCTAGGAGCCGGCGGCTTGGGATCCCACAAGCTCGACCCGGCCGCCGGCTGCCTCGATCTTGGCTTGGGCTGAGGGGGTGATGGCAGCCGCCCTGATCGTCAGGGGCACGCCGATTTCCCCATCTCCCAAGATCTTCAGCGGGCCATCGTTGGTGGTCACGATCCCCCGTTCCATCAGACTTTCCAGGCTAACCTCGCTGCCGGCAGGCAGCTCTGTCAAGGCGCGCAGGTTGATCAGCGTGTACTCCAGACGCCGGGTGTAGCGGGGGAAATGTTTAAGCTTGGGCAAACGCCGATAAAGAGGGGTCTGGCCGCCTTCAAAGCCGGGTCGCGTGCTGCCTCCCTTGCGGGCCTTCTGCCCTCGCATCCCCTTGCCACAGGAGGCTCCCTGCCCGGCAGCAACGCCACGGCCCAGGCGCCGCCGCCGCCGCCTCGAACCTGCTTGAGGTCGAATGTCTTCCAGTCGCATGGCTTCCAGCTCCCTTGCTCTATATCATGGGTTCATCACTTGCTGAATAGGCGGCGCACATCGATATCTCGATCTTGAGCCACCTGTTCAAAGGTTCGCATCCGCCGCAGCGCATCAATGGTGGCACGGGCATTGTTGAGGGGGTTGCTGGATCCCAGTTGCTTGGCCAAGCTGTTGCGTACACCTGCCAACTCCAGAACGGTGCGCACCGCTCCCCCGGCGATGACGCCTGTGCCGGGAGCTGCTGGCATCACCAAGACGGCGGCACCGCCACCTGCCCCCCGCATGGGATGGGGGACGGACAATCCTTTGGTGAGGGGAACTTCAATGAGGTGCTTTTTGCCGTCCACCACTCCCTTGCGCACGGCCCCGATCACGTCGTTGGCTTTGCCCACGCCGACTCCAACTTGGCCGCGCTCGTTGCCGACCACCACCACCGCGCGAAAGCTCAGTTTTTTGCCGCCCTTGACCACCTTGGTGACGCGCCGAATCTGGATAACCCGTTCTTGCCACTCGGTGGGTTGCTCTTCGCGGCTTTTTTTGCTTCTGCGACGTTCTCTCTGCTCAGCCATGTGCCTTTTCCTCAGTAGCTAGAACTGTAACCCCGCCTCTCGGGCAGCCTCTGCCAGCGCTTGAACGCGCCCGTGATAAAGCTTGCCCCCCCGATCGAAAACCACGCGAGAAATACCCATTTGCAAGGCCCGCTCGGCAACTGAGCGGCCCACCAAGGCAGCCGCCTCTTGGGTGGCCGTCCCGGTCTCTTTGAATTTTTCGCGCAGCTCCGTGTCCAGGGTGGAGGCAGAGGTTAGGGTATGCTGAGCTACATCGTCGATCACCTGGGCGTAGATGTGTCGATGGGAGCGAAACACAGCCAGGCGAGGCCGCTCGGCAGTGCCAAAGACCTTGCGGCGAATGCGGCGATGGCGACGTTGGGTGGTGATTTTGCGGTTGGTTTTCATAGGCTATTTACTTCTTGGCTTTGCCCGATTTACCTGCCTTACGGCGAACTTGTTCTCCCAGATAACGGATCCCTTTTCCCTTGTAGGGCTCTGGGGGCCGGACGGCCCGAATGCGGGCGGCAGTGTTGCCCACCAGTTCTTTATCCATACCTGAGACGACAACGATGTTGTTTCCTTCAACGGCCATTTGGATGCCGGGGGGAAAGGGGATCTCCACCGGGTGGCTGTAGCCGACGTTCAGGATTAACTTGCTGCCTTGGGTGGAAGCGCGGTAACCGACACCTACCAGCTCCAGCCGCCGCTCAAATCCCTTCGATACCCCATCTACCATGTTGGCCACCAGGGTGCGGCAGAGGCCGTGCAGTTGGCGGGCGGGACGGGAATCGTTGAGCCGGCTGACCGTGAGCATCTGAGCGTCTTGCCGGACGGTGATCAGGGGAGGCAAACTGCGGGACAGTTGTCCTTTCGGGCCTTTCACCGCAATGTGCTGGCCGTCGATCTGGATCTCCACCTTGGCAGGAAGGGCGATGGGGCGTCTACCGATGCGAGACATGGGAAAACTCCTGACAAGAGAAAACTGAGAACCTAGTAGACAAAACAGAGTACTTCGCCACCAATGCCCTGTTTGCGAGCCTCCCGATCGGTCATGATGCCGTTGGAAGTAGAGATGATGGCAATCCCAATTCCGCCCAATACGCGGGGCAGCTCTTTGTGGCTGCGGTAAACCCGCAGGCCCGGCCGGCTCACTCGCTTTAAGCCGTTGATGATGGGCCTGCAGTTGCGCCCTTTGCCTTTATACTTCAACCGCAACACCACGCGGGCTTGGATCCCTTCTCCTTCCTCTTTCCATTCGCTGACGAACCCTTCTTCATGAAGAACGCGAGCGATGCTGCGGGTCATGCGCGTGGCCGGAACTGCCACCGACTCGTGCCGAGCCAGGGTGGCATTGCGAATGCGGGTGAGCATGTCGGCGATCGTGTCGTTGGTGTGGGCCATCGGTGGGTCAGTGCTCCTCGGAAGATCGATCAAGAAAACTCAGGATAGGCAAACCTAAGAAGCAAAGGGCATGCCAAACGCCTTGAGCAGGGCACGGCCTTCTTCATCGGTTTTAGCAGTGGTCACGATGGAGATATCCATACCTCGCAGCTGATCTACAGAGTCGTAGTTAATTTCCGGAAAGATCAGTTGTTCACGAATGCCAAGGGTGTAGTTGCCGCGTCCGTCGAAGGCTTTGGGGCTGATGCCGCGGAAGTCGCGGATACGGGGCAGGGCAACATTGATCAAGCGATCCAAAAATGCATACATGCGCTCCCGCCTTAGGGTTACCATCAGGCCAACCGGCATGCCCTTGCGGATTTTGAAGCTGGCGATGGCCTTTCTGGCGCGGGTGATCACCGGACGCTGGCCGGTGATGGCGCTGATCTCGGCAATGGAGGACTCCAGAGCTTTGGCATTTTGGGAGGCTTCCCCTAAGCCGCGGTTGATGACGATCTTCTCCAGGCGGGGCACCTGATGGATGTTGGTGTAGCCCAACTCTTTTTGTAGCTTGGGGACGATGACAGTGTTGTAGTGGATTTGCAGGCGTTGCGGCATGGTGGCTTCTCCTTTTGGCTCTGGGCTGGGTCAGAGCCCTAGTCAACTTCAAGGGACACTTAGTCGAGGATCTCGCCTGTTTTCTTGAGGACACGGACTTTGCGGCCATCGGCGGTGATTTGATAGCGGATGCGGCTGGCCACCTCCTGCTTCTTGGAATAGAGCATCACCTTGCAGGCGTGGATCGGGGCTTCTTTGGTCTCAATTCGGCCACTTTCCCCTTCTCGCTGCGGCTTGCGGTGGTAGGTGACGATGTTGACTCCTTCCACCACAACCATGTTGCGCTCGGGAAAAACCCGCAGCACCTCGCCGATTTTGCCTTTGTCATCGCCGGAGATCACCTGCACGGTATCCCCCTGCTTGATGCGCATTTTGTAGCGCAGGCTGTTGCGGTGCTTGCGAATGCCGGGTTGCCGGATTAAGCGCCGAATTTGGCTGGGCTTGAGGGGGCGGGCCATCTAGAGTACCTCCGGAGCAAGGGAGATGATCTTGGTGAAGTTTTTCTCCCGCAGCTCGCGAGCCACAGGGCCGAAAACACGAGTCCCACGGGGGTTACCGTCGTTGTTGATGATCACGGCGGCGTTGTCGTCGAAGCGGATGCACATGCCGTCAGGGCGACGTACGGTATCGACGGTGCGGATGACCACGGCCTTGACGACGTCAGATTTTTTGACGGGCATGTTGGGCAGGGCATCTTTGACGACGCCGATAATCACATCGCCCAAGCTGGCGTAGCGGCGGCCACTGCTGCCCAACACGCGAATACACATCATCTTGCGGGCGCCGGTGTTATCGGCAACCGTCAGCATGGTTTGCTGCTGAATCATAGTTTCTTCACCTCCCGTAAGATTTCGGCCACTTGCCAACGCTTGGTGCGGCTGAGGGGACGGGTTTCGGTGATGCGCACCAGATCCCCTTCTTGGCAGCGGTTCTCCTCGTCGTGGGCTTTAAACTTTTTGGTTTTGACGACGATTTTGCCGTATTTGGGGTGGGCAACCCGGTTTTCCACGGCAACAACCACCGTCTTTTGCATCTTGTTGCTGACAACAACGCCGATCTTTTCGCGAGCAGGCATTACTCCTCCTTCTGGGTCTGAGTTGAGGGCAAGAACTTGCCGCGTTTGCGCTCGGATTCAACGGTCAGCAGTTGAGCCAGCTTGTGTTTGCGCAGGCGAATGAGGTGGGGCTGGTTCAACTGCCGCGTGGCCTGCTGCAAACGCAGCTCGAACAGCTCTTTTTTGACGGCGTAGATCTCCTGGCTCAGTTCCTCGTCCGATAGGGCACGGGCATCGGCAATTTTGGGCATGGGCATGGTTGACTCTCCTCCCTCAGGTAGGGCTAGCTACCGGTTCTGGGGTTTCCGGAACTGCTTCCTGGGCAGGTTCCGGCTTCTCAAAGTCGGCTTTGGTTACAAACTTGACTTTGATCGGCAGCTTTTGGGCGGCCAGGCGCATGGCCTCTCGAGCCGTGGCTTCAGGCACTCCTCCCATCTCAAAGAGGATGCGGCCTGGCTTGACGACGCAAACCCAATACTCGGGGTTGCCTTTGCCGGATCCCATGCGGGTTTCGGCAGGCCGTTGGGTAACAGGCTTGTCGGGAAAGATGCGGATCCAGATTTGGCCGCCTCGCCGGACGTAGCGCGTCATGGCCCGACGGCTGGCTTCGATCTGCCGAGCCGTAATCCAGGCGGGTTCTAGGGCCACAAGGCCGTATTCCCCAAAGTTGATGCGGTTGCCGCGGGTCGCTTTGCCTTTCATGCGCCCGCGCTGTTGCTTACGGTATTTGGTGCGTTTGGGGCTTAACATAGCCGTTCCTCAATCATTGGCGAACCGATGGGATCCCTAGCCGACGCTCAAGTCTCTGCTGTTGCCGAGCGATCTTCAAAGGTGGGCCGCCGCCGCTGCTGCCGGCGTTTGGGCTGTTGCAGGGGAACCTTTTGTTCGGGACGTTCCTGCCCGGGCAGAACTTCTCCTTTAAAGACCCAAACTTTGACCCCGATGATGCCGAAGGTGGTGCGGGCGAGGTGCTCGGCGTAGTCGATGTCGGCCCGCAGGGTGTGCAAAGGGATCCGCCCCTCCCGCGTCCATTCGGTGCGGGCGATCTCGGCCCCGTTGAGGCGACCGGCAATTTGGATTTTGATCCCTTGTACACCGGCCCGCTGCGCCCGCTGGATGACCTGGCGCACGATGCGGCGAAAAGCAATCCGCCGTTCCAGCTGTTGGGCAATACTTTCCGCCAGCAAAGCTGCTTCGGCATCGGCACGGGTAACTTCCACAACGTTGATGCGGATGGTTCGTTCGCCGCCACCTCGTGAGCTCAGCTCTTTTTGTAGGCCTTGGCGCAAAGTCTCTAAGCCAGATCCTCCCCGACCCACCACCACCCCAGGGCGAGCAGCGCGGATCTCGAGGTCAATTTGATCCGCCTTACGCTCAATCTGGATGTCGGCCAGGCCGGCACTGCTCAACTGCTTGGTCAGGTAGGCGCGGATCTGATCGTCCTCCTGCAACAAGGCCGGGTAGCGGGCCGGATCGGCAAACCAGCGGCTGCGATGTTCTTTGATCACGCCGAGGCGGAAACCGGTGGGGTGGATCTTCTGTCCCATGGTGTTGTCGGTTGAGGGGTAGAGGTCTGGGAATAGGGAAGGTTAGGAAGTTGTTGCTGCTCCAGCTTCTTCTATAGGCCGGACGGCGATGGTGATGTGACAGGTGCGCTTGCGAATGGGGTAGGCCCGACCTTGAGCGCGGGGGCGAAACCGCTTCAGCACAGGCCCCTGATCGGCGTAGGCTTGGCTGATCACCAGATCCCGCGGATCCAGGCCGCTGTTGTGTTCCGCATTGGCCACCGCCGAGCGCAGCACCTTGCGCACCGGCTCACAAGCAGCGTAGGGCATGAACTCCAACAGGATCAGGGCGTCGGCATAGGTGCGCCCTCGGATCTGGTTCAGCACCCGCCGCACTTTGAAGGGGGACATGCGGATGTAGCGGGCTACCGCTTTAATATCCGACGATGAATCAGCCATAACGCTCTCCTACTAGATCGCTCTCCTTATCAGCCGCTCAGTTAACGGCGAGATGCTTTTTTGTCGCTACCCGCATGGCCGCGGAAGGTACGGGTGGGAACAAACTCGCCCAGCTTGTGGCCCACCATCTGATCGGTGATGTAGATGGGCACGTGTTGCTTGCCGTTGTGCACGGCAATGGTGTGGCCGATCATCACCGGCAGGATGGTGCTGGCCCGCGACCAGGTTTTGATCATGTGCTTCTCGTTGCGCTCATTCATCTTCTCCACCTTGAGAAGAAGCTTGGCATCCACAAAGGGGCCTTTTTTTAGCGAACGTCCCATAAGAACCTCGACAGTTTGACAAGCAATTCAGCCTCGAAAACGCTTGAGGATACGGATGGCCAGCAGATTGCTATTGAGCGGCTCTCCCACCTCTGTCGCGACGACCTCCACGACGGCGACCGCGCACGATGAACTTGTTGCTGGGCTTGTTGCGCTTACGAGTTTTGTAGCCCAGGGTGGGCTTGCCCCAAGGGGTGACAGGGGTACTGCGACCGATGGGTGCTTTTCCTTCCCCGCCGCCGTGGGGGTGATCGACGGGGTTCATCACCGAGCCACGCACGTGGGGACGGCGCCCCAACCAACGGCTGCGACCGGCCTTGCCCAGGCTGAGGTTGTTGTGGTCGACGTTGCCCAGTTGGCCGATGGTGGCGTAGCACTCGCCGCGGATCATGCGGACTTCGCCAGAGGGCAGCTTAAGGGAGACATATTTGCCCTCTCTGGCCACCACTTGAGCTCCAGCCCCGGCAGCGCGAACGATCTGCCCGCCGCGACCGGGATACAGCTCCACATTGTGAACCACCGTTCCCAACGGGATCCGCTCTAAAGGCATGGCATTGCCGATCTCAAAGGGGGCCTCAGGCCCGGCCATGATGGTGGATCCCACCTGTAGGTTACGGGGAGCGAGGATGTAGCGTTTCTCACCGTCTTCGTATTCCACCAGGCAGATGTGGGCACTGCGGTTGGGATCGTACTCCACGGTTTTGACGGTGGCCGGGATCCCGCGTTTGTCGCGGCGGAAGTCGATGATGCGATAAAGCCGCTTGTGGCCGCCGCCCCGGTGGCGGCAGGTGATGACGCCGCGGTTGTTGCGCCCTTTCTTGCGGTGAAGAAATTGCAGCAGAGACTTTTCCGGTCTGGGCCGCTTGCCGTTCTCGTCACGGGACAGCTCCTCGAAGTCAGAGACCGTCATGTGACGGGTGCTGGGGGTGTACGGTCGGAGAGTACGAATGCCCATGGCTCGGGTGGGGGTGGAGGACTAGGGGTAGCGGCTTAGTAACAAGGGATCAAAGGGTCTAGGTATCCGGGAAGAGGGTGATGGAATCTCCCTCGGCCAAGGTGACGATGGCTCGCTTGGGACGGGTGCGATAGCCAACAAAGCGACCCACCCGCCGTTGCTTGCGGGGCAGCTTTAGGGTGTTGACCGAGGTGACCCGCACTCCGAACATCTCCTCGACGGCGGCTCGGATGAGGGGCTTGGTGGCGGTGGGCATCACTTCAAAGACGTATTTGCGCTGTTCCATCAGGGCGGTTGCCTTTTCGGTGATGACGGGTCGCAACAAGATATCGGCCAGGATCCGCTTGCTCTCAGTCATCGTCTTCCTCCTCTGCTGCGGCTGTTTCGGCCTCTTCTACGGCTGGTGGCTGGGCACTGTCCTGCTCCTGCAACTCTTCCTCGACTACAGCCTGATCTGTTGGCTCTTGGAGAGTTGCTGGAGCAACTTCTTGATCCGCCTGATCTGCTTGCGCTTTTGGATCTTCTGGCTGAGCTTGACCTTCGGCGGCTTCGGCTTGGGTTACAGCTTCTGTTGCTGCGCCGGATCCCCAGCGGGCCTTGAGCTGTTCCAGGGCAGAGGTGGTGATCAGCACCCAATCGACGTTGAGCAGATCAAAAACGTTGATCTGATCCAGGCCGATCAGCTTGACGCGGGCAATGTTGCGCACGGCCCGCTCTACAGCTTGCGAGCGTTCGGCAACAATGAGCAAAGCTGATTGATCCTCCATCACTCCCCAGCGCAGCAGAGCTTGGGCCACGGCGCGGGTCTTGGGTGGGTTGAGCTGCTCCTGGAAATCTTCCACCACGATCAGGTCTTCCACCCGGCTTTGCAGAGCGGTGCGCAGGGCCAGTTGCCGCTCTTTGCGGTTCATGGCCAGGTTGTACTCCCGCTTGCGGGGGCCGAAGATCACCCCACCTTTGCGCCACAGGGGGGAGCGAATGGAGCCGGCGCGAGCCCGACCGGTACCTTTCTGCTTCCAAGGCTTGCGACCGCCACCCCGCACTTCGGCTCGGGTCTTGGTGTGGGCGTTGCCCTGGCGAGCGTTGGTCATCTGCCGGCGCAGAGCCAGATAGAGGATGTGGGGAGCTGTTGCGGGACGAGCCACTTTAAGACTTAGCTCGGCGCTGCCCACCGTTTCCCCTTGCCAATTTTTCACCACACAACTTGCCATGGTTTCCTCGTCTTCGCGGATGCCGGTCAGCCTTGGTTTTGCCTAACGTCTGTTGCCCACCTGCTTAGCAGGGGTGATCTCCAGCAGCCCCCCTTCCACGCCGGGCACGCAACCCTTGATCACCAGCAGATCCCGCTCCGGATCCACCTGCACCAATTGCAATTTACGGGTGGTGGCTCGGCCACCTCCCAGCCGCCCTGCCATGCGCATCCCCGGAAAGACGCGGCCTGGAGTTGTGCCGGCGCCGATGGAGCCTGGCCGGCGGTGGTTTTTGGAGCCGTGGGACATGGGGCCACGGCCGAAGTGGTGCCGCTTCTGATAGCCGGCAAACCCTCGCCCGATGGAGGTGCCCGCCACATCCACCAATTGGCCGGGGGAGAAAATCTCAACGGTAATTTTTTGCCCCAACTGGTAGGCTTCTGGCTGGTCAACCCGAAACTCCCGCAGGTGGCGCAGTAGCTCTGCCACCCCCGCTTTGCTGAGGTGGCCCCGCTGCGCCCGCGTGAGATGCTTTTCGGCAGTGGGCAAGTAGCCCAACTGAACGGCGTTGTAGCCATCTGTGGCTTGGGTTTTGATCTGGGTCACCGTGCAAGGCCCGGCCTGTACAACGGTGACCGGAATGGCCAGCCCTTCTGGAGAGAAGATCTGGGTCATGCCGACTTTTCTGCCAAGGATGCCAAGTGCCACAAGAACCTCCCCTCGAGCCTGCACGACTCGTTTTCATCAACTCAGAACCGGCTCACTCCGACAATCAGCTAGCCGTCGAGACGGAGCCCTTTGGCTGGGTCAGCCAGATGCGTAGAGCAGCAGCGTGACGGCAGGAAAATCAGACTCTGGCTAAGTCTGCTGGCTCAGGCAAAAAAACAGTGCAGGGAGAGGCTAGGATCCCTGCCAATCTGGACAGCACTGGGCCTGCTGCTCAGCTCGGCCTGAAGTTACACGCCAAACTGCTTTTGCTTAGAACTGCTCAGACTTGCCTGCAAAGAGGCAGTATCTGGAATAGCAGTACGTTGGGTTGCCGAAGCGCGTGGGCTTAGTTGGCAACGAAAACCAATCATAATGAAGCGAAGGCCTATTTGTCCAGTCTTTTGCCGAGAAAATGGTTGGGGAGGCCAATGACGGTGGAAGCAATGAGGAACCATTGGCGGGATCCCTTCCAAAGTGTGCTGGGCTGGGCAGGCAGTGGGCTGACCCAGGCTTGTGTGGAGCGCTATTGGAGTTTGTTGCAGGCGGGATCCGATCCGGCGCGGATCTTGTTTTTGGTGCGGAGTCAACGGCAGGCGGATGAGGTGTTGCGGCGCTTGCAGCAGTCCAGCTTGGGTTTGGTGGGGCCGTGGCGGATCGAGACGTTCTTGCAGCGGGTGGGGCGCTCTCTGGCCGATCATTGGCCGCAGGTGTGTGCCCGCCTCCCGCAGTTGCCCCCTCAGTTTGAGCCGATCCCCTTGGCCAAGGATCTGACTCAATTTCTCTGCCAACGGGCCTGCGCTTTGTGCCCGCGGCATGGGCAAGTCTTTGCCGGCGTTGGGCTCAAGGAGTTCCAGATCTGGGATCAGATCAGCAGTGCTGCCTATATTGCGGGGGCTTCGGGTTTGGCGGCGGAAGCGGTGGGATCCCGGCTGGCAGCGGCCTGGCCGGCGGAGGGGGATCCGGGGCGGGCAGAGGCTTTGCAGGCGATGGGCTGTTGTGTGGAGCGGCTGTGGGAGGTGGGGTTGCGGCTGGGATCCCTGGATTTTGGCTTGCAGATCCGGCTGTTTGGTGAGTACATCTTGCCGCTGGCGGAGTTTTGGCAGGAGTGGGATCACCTGATCGTGGATCAGGCGGAAGACAGTTGCGGGGTGGCGCTGGAGTTTTACCGGCAAGGGCAAGCCCATCTGCAAAGCCAGTTTTTTAGCTACACCCTCGGCGGCGGAGTCTCGTTGACCGGGATCCCGGAGGCAGTAGCTGACTTTTTGATGGAAAACACCCGGGTTCAGCTTCTGGAGAGGAGCTATCGCGGCTCGGCCGGCATGATTCGGCTGGGGGTGCAGATTGTGCGGGTGCTGGATCCCCAGTTTTCGCATTCGCTGCCCGAACCGAAGGGGGGAGAGCCGCCGAAGGTGCAGGTGCTGGAGGGAGAGACTCTGTTTACAGCGGTGGAAGGGATGGTTGCTGAGATCCGGCAGCTTTTGCGGGCCGGGATCCCGGCCTCTCGCATTGCTGTTTTGCTGCCGCGTATGGATGTGGGGGTGAGCCTGAGGCTGCAGGAGCAATTGCCGGAGGTCTTGCCGATCGCCCCTTTCCCGGCGTTGATCCGCTACCCGTTGGTGCGCGCAGTGCTGACGGCAGCGGAATTGGCCCATCCCGAGTGGGGCGCTTTTCCCACCCTGCCGGCCTGGCGGCTGCTGTTGAGCTGGGTGTTGGATCTGGATCCCATCCGGGCAGCCCTGTTGGCCCAAGATACCTGGGATCCGGTGGGTCGTTCTCTGCGTTCCCGAACCGCGGTACGGCAGCCGGAGCGGGTGGGGTTTGCCAACCTGGAGCGCTACCAGCGATTGTTCGATTGGCTACGCGGCTATCCTCCTGGGCCTTCATTGGCCGTCTTCTTTCAGCGGTTTTTTGCCGATCACTTGGCCCCGGTGATTTCCTCCCCTCAGGATCAGGAGCTGCTGCGCGTGCTGATAGAGGCGGCGCAACGGTTTCGCCGGGCCTTCCCTACCGAAGGGGATGCCGCCTTTTTGGCCATGATCCGCTCGGGACAAACCCCCAGCAGCGGACGCTTTGAGCCCGACTATTCCCGCTACCTGGTGGTGGCGACGCCGGTGGCCTATATCAATCGAGGTTTAGAGGCAGATTACCAGTTTTGGTTCGACATCACCAATCCGCTTTGGTCCCGTTCTCTCTGGCGTGTGCTTTACAACAGCCGTGTGCTGACACCGGAGTGGGATGGGGAGGTTTTCGACGCGGCCCAAGACCTACAGGCGCGTCAACAAATTCTGGCTCGCACGCTGCTCAACCTCTGTTGCCGAACTCGGAAGGGGCTGTGGCTGGTGCGCTCCACTTGTAACTACCGCGGCGAAGAGAACACCGGCATGTTAGATTACCTCATTTTAAAGGCCGCGAAGGCCATGGCCACGGCTTGATTCAGAGCGCTACGACTTGCTCCTGGCGGCAGATGTGTTCATCTATCTGGGGGATTTGGGCCAGGTCTTGCCGGCCTGTGGGCGGGTGCTCAATCCCGGCGGGCTTTTGGCCTTCACCGTCGAGCAGGGATCCGTCCCCGGCTACGAGCTGGGATCCACCACGGGGCGCTCTGCCCACTCCGCCGCCTACGTGCTGCGGCAGGCAGAACGGGCAGGGCTGGATCCCGTCTATCATCAGAACTTTACCCTGCGGCGAGAGGGAGAAACCGACGTGCCCGGAGCCGTGTGGTGTTTACGTCGGCAGCCGTGATCGAAAGCGGCCGGCCCGAAATGGCTGTAGGCCCTCTATCCGCGCTCGGAAAGAATCGAGTAGAGTGGGGACGCCCGCCTGGACTTGGATTGGGTTTTATGAATCCGGATACCCCGCCTGCTGCGCCCTCGTCCCGCCGCTTTCCCCTTCGTCCTGTGGCAACGCTGGCCCTCGCCGCCGGCCTCCTGGCGGGGCTGGGAGCGGGGGGCTACGTCCTACTGCAGCGGCTACGGCTGCAGATGCACCGGGATCTGATCCTCTATCGGTACGCCGCTTTCTCCGGCTATGAAGATGTGGCAGCGTTCGATCCCGGCCCAAGCGACCGCTGGTTTCCTCTGACCTATCCTGTGCTAGCCCGCTGGGGGGGATCCGCCGACCCAAGCCGCCGCAGCTACGCCTTTTACACTTTACAAAGCCATGGCCTGCCTTACAGCCGCTGGTGGTTGGAGGATCGGCTGCGGCAAAATCCGGCTGAGTTTTTCGCCCCAGCGGCGTTGTTCGGGGGCTACGACTACTCCAGCGGTCAGGAGATCCCGCCCCAGTACGAGCTGTTTGGGCTGGATCGGCCAGAGTCGGTGCAGCGCCTCACCGAGCTGGCCTTGGCCGGGATCCAAGCCGATAGCCCGGAGTGGAGTTTCAATCTCAACTGGCTCAACAGCTTGCTCACCCAAGAAGGATTTCCCTTTCGAGAGCAGGTCTACGGGGTGCTGATCCCCGCCTTGGAAAGCAGCCCTCCACAGCGGGCCAAGAAACTCTTGAGCGTCTTGCCCTATGAGGAGGAAGGGATCCCATCCTGGGCGCTATCCCAGGTGCAGGCGGTGCGGCAGCGGGTTGAGGGGAGTACCACCTCTTACATCGATTTTTATGGGCGCGCCGACCAGGTGCTGCTCCTAGAACAGCCAACAGTGCAGGCGGTGCGCCCTCTGTATGAAGGTTTGCCACCCTCATCTCGAGAGTTTTTTCTGCTGCAGATAGCGGAGCCGGAAACCCTCAACCCTGGTGCTCAGGTGTTGTTGCGCAGTGTGGTGGCCGATGATGCCGACCCACAGCGGTTTTTGGCGGCGGCCCTGCTCTACATCAAGGGGGATCCCGTCGGGGAGCCGCTGCTGCAGAGGTCTCTCAACGAGGATTTGGCCGCTCTGCACGGCATCAGCAATGGTTTGGTTTTGCTGCAGCTGGCGGAGGCTTTTCCCAACTCCCGCTTTACCCAAGCTTGCCGGGAATATGCCCGCATTCGCGGGGGCAGCTATTTTGGCTATTCCCCCCACAATCCCGAGACCGGCGAGCCGATCCCGCGGCCTTTCCCCCCGGCAGAAGAAGAGGCCCTTTGGCGGGCTTGGCTGACCGCCTACCCGGATCACCCCGGCGCCGACGATGCCCTCTTTTGGTTGACGCGCACCTTGGAGTGGCAAAGCAAGCGGGAGGAGGCGCTGCTCCTTTTGGCCAACTGGCTGGCGGAGCCCTTTGGCGATGGGGACATGCGCTACGTCTTGCGCCGCCGCCTGCTTTTGCTCCTAGACAGCGGCGCAACCCCCGGCGAGTTGCAGGCTTTTCTCGACCGCCACGGGGATCATCCTCTGGCTGCCGCCGTCCGCTATGCGCTGGCGGTGCGCTACGCCCGCGAGCACCGCTACGACCAAGCCCTCCGGTTGACGGAAAATCTGGCTTTGGATGCGGTGTTGGAGCGCTACCCCTTGCTGGATGGCAGCTACTGGCTTTACGACTGGGATCCAGAACCCGGCAGCCGCACCCCTTTGGATCCGGAAATCCAGGCCCAACGAAAACGCTGGCGAGAATTGAGGCGGTGGCAAGCCCGCTCCACCCCCCAGCAGCGCTATCAACTGGCCGCCCACTGGGCCGCTGCCGACGGTTGGCGCAATGGCTACCTGTGGCTGTTTAACCGCAACCGCGCTGCTGGCCTCAGCCTGGATGCCGAGGAAAGGACACCGCCCCGACCGGCTGCTTCTGATGGTTCCTTATCCAACTATCAGCGGGCCAATCACCATGCTGTGGCAGCAGAGTTGCTCGGCTCTGTGCTGGCGGATCCCAGCGCCCCTGCCCACTTGCAAGAGAAAAGTCTTTACTGGCAGGTGGTGATCCTCTACCGCCAGTACACCGCCTACCCTCCCGACGAGACGGCAGCCATCTATCCGCTGCCGGGCTTTCCCCCAGGGGTGACCGAAGATGCCAGCTTGTTCGACACGCCGCTGCCCGACTACGTGGATCCCAGCGACCCTGGAGATCGCTACTTTCTGGAAGCCAAAGCCTTGCGGGACGGCTATGCCCGCCAGGCGATCTACGCCGGCAATGAGCTGCTGGCCCGCTTCCCGCAGAGCCGCTATGCCGGGGATGTGCTCATGAGTCTGTACGGCCTGACGGGAGATGCCACCTTTCTAGGGCGGCTGCTGGCGCAATTTCCCGACAGCGATCGTGCTCTGGAGGCAGCGCTGGAGCTGGGGCCCGTTGACCACTGAGTCTTCGCCGTACCGCAGCTTCATAGCCTCTTCACAGAGCCTGCATGGAAGGCCAATAGCGGTATTCTAGGACGAGAGCCGTCTTGCGGGATCCGGGAAGGAAAGCTTTATCTCCCCTTTATCTTGCCGGATCTGGGTTAGCCTTGGGTTGAGTTTCCTTGGGCCCTGCCTGATGGATCCCGCCACCTTTTTGGAGCGCTACGGGTTTGAGCTGGAGGGGCAGCCCGGCCAGGTGTGGGTGGAGCGCTGGAGCCAGCGGTTCCCGGCCTCTTGGATCCCGGCAGCTCTGCTGGAAGCCCTCTACCAGGGGCGCTACAAGGCCGCCTCTGTGGAACAGATCCTCCGCCTCTGGCAGCGCCGCGGCGCTCCTCACCTCACCTTTCCCCTAGAAATCAGCCAATCCCTGTGGCGGGAACAGCAGGAGCTGATCCGGTCTTTGGTTGCGGATGCCCTTGCCCGTTCTCCTTTGCCACCCGTAGCCTCGGCGGGATCCCTGTTTTCCAGAGAATCGGCCATATCTCTAAACTTGTTGTTGGATCAGTTGCAGGATCTCCCGCCCAAGCTGCGCCACCTGCTCGTTCATTTGCATCCTGCCCCGCCAACCTCCTCGGCGGCTCGCGCTGGCGGGACGGAGCTTTTGGTAACTTTGGAGCTGCAGCTTGCCGACCCTTCGGATCCTGCCCAGCCATCCCAAGGACAGCCTCGGTGAGTTTGCAATTTTGCCTCAGGGATCCTTGCCATCACCAACTCCGGCGTACTCCCGCCACAGCAGAGCTTGTCGGGATGGGGGATAGGATTGACACTCCCCCGACTTTAGTCGGGGGATTCTTACGCAGTCCATAGACGGACTCGCAAAGGCGCTGTCAAGACGCCCCTAGACGGTTCCTTGGAACCAAGTCTCAAGGTTCCGCTTACTTGCTGACTTACAGCACTGTCCGGGTCTTTCACCGGGGTGGGTGCTTGCTTGGGATTGGTAATCATAGCATTGGCGAGCGACTCAAGTCGCTCAAGGACTACGTCCCGCTAACGCGAACGGGCTTTTCCGCTCCGTACT
>NZ_JANSJH010000012.1:0-10544 GCF_047462495.1 Synechococcus sp. H55.2
AGTGTACTGGGGAAAGGCTAAGCTTTGGCATGATTCTAAGTGCATTGTCTCATGCTGAGGTGCACCTCTAGAAATTGTGAAGCGATATATCCAGAATCAGTCAGGAGGCGCTATCCCTCCCCACCCGGGTGGGGAATCCCGCGCCTTACGTTGAGCAAATGCAGGAGCAGGCGAGTTAACTGGCGCAGTAATTGATGGCCAAAGCCCCTACTAAAGTGAACTGAAAAGTCAGGAGCACCAAGTAGAAAATGGCGCGGGGCCTGAACAAAGTCAGCATCAAGCCAATGGCCTTCAAGTCCACCATCGGCCCAAACACCATAAAGGCCAACAGGGATCCCGGCGTGAAGGTGGCGGCAAAGGAGAGGGCAAAAAAGGCATCCACCGTCGAGCAGATAGAAATGATCCCGGCCAGGGCCATCATGATCAGGATCGAGACCAGTTCATCTTGGCCATAATTTAGAACAAACGAACGCGGGATCACCGTCTGCACAAAGGCCGCCATCGCCGAACCCAGGATGAGCACGGATCCCAGCTCGCGAATCTCTCTAGCCCAGGTTTGCAGCAGCAACAATCCCTTTTGCCGCCAAGAGAGAGCAGGGGCAGCGGCCAGCGCTGCCCGATACACCTCTTCGGCAGTCTGCAGAGTGGCCAGGGATCCGCCAGCAGCCCCTTGAGCATGGCCCTGGGATCCAATCCAAAAGGTGCCCCCCTGCAACAACGGCGAGCAGGAGGTGCTTTTCAGAGCTGCCTCTTGGCAGCGGTTGCGCTGCAGCTCTCGCCAGACCGCCGGTTGCAACAAAGGCTCCAGATCTTTTTGCACGCTGAAGAGCAAGCCGATGGCCACCGCAATGCCAAAAGAAAAAAGAACCCGGTAGACCACCAGCTCCGGCATGCTGCGAAAGGCAATCCACGTGGAGAAGATCACGACCGGGTTAAACACCGGCGCTGCCAACAAAAAAGCCACCGCCACATAGGGTGGGATCCCTTTGATCACCAGTTGCCGGGCCACGGGCAGATTGCCGCATTCGCACACCGGAAAAAAGAACCCCAGGGCGCCACCGGCTACCGCGCTGCCGATTTTGCCTTTGGGTAGGAAACGAGCCAACTGGGATCCCTCTACGAACACGGCCATCAGCCCGGAGAGAAACACCCCCAAGAGCAAAAACGGCATGGCCTGCACCACAATGCTCAAGAAGAGGGTGAACCCGTCTCGCCAAAGGGGAGAATCCAAAGGGCTCAACGCACCACCTCACCCACGCATTTGGGCTCTATTGAGTTTGGATCCCGGCCCAGTGCTCTGTCAAACCGCTCTCAACCCCGCTCCTCGATGGGGATGTAGCGTTGCTGGCGTTCACCTGTGTACACCTGGGTGGGTCGGAAGAGCCGATTATCCGACAACTGCTCCCGCCAATGGGCCAGCCAACCCGCCACCCGGGCAATGGCAAATACCGGCGTAAACAAATCTTCCGGGATCCCTAGCTTGGCGTAGACCAACCCCGAGTAGAAGTCCACGTTGGGGTAAATTCCTTTGGGCCCCAGCAGCTCCGCACACACCCGCTCCACTTCCAGGGCGATGTCGTAGTACTTGTCGTGGCCGTAGCGCTCGAACAGCTCCTCGGCCAGCCGCTGCAGAATGGTGGCCCGCGGATCCTTCACCTTGTAAACGCGATGGCCCATGCCCATGATGCGCTCTTTTTTGGCCAGCTTCTCTTCGATAAACGAGCGCACATTTTCCACCGAGCCGATTTGCCGCAACAGCCTCATCACCTGTTGGTTGGCCCCCCCATGCAACAGCCCCGAAAGGGTGCCCACCGCCGTGGCCAGGCTGCTGTAGGGGCTGGCCAGGGTAGAGGCGCTTACCAGCAGGGCAAAGGTAGAGGCGTTGACCGTGTGTTCGGCGTGCAAGATCAGACAGGTATCGAAGATGCGGGCCAGCCAGGGATCCGGCTTCTTGCCGGAGAGCATGTAGAGAAAATTGGCGGCATGATCCAGGCTGTCGTCGGGGGGGATGGGATCGTTACCCTGGCGCATCTGGTGAAACATGGCCACCATGGTCGGCAGCTTGGCGAGCAGACGGGTAACCGTGCCAAACACATAGTCGGGATCCGCCTCCCGCACCGGATAGAACATCCCCAAGCCTGCCACGCAGGTTTGCAGGGCATCCATCGGGTGGCCCGACTCAGGAAACGACTTGATCATGTCGCGGATGCGGTATTTGACCCGCCGATGGCTGCGGACGGCCTGGTCAAAGTTGTTCAGCTCGGATTGCGTCGGCAGCTTGCCGAAGATCAGCAGATAGGCCGTCTCCAAAAAGGTGCTGTGGGCCGTCAGTTCCTCAACGGGAATGCCCCGATACTCCAGGATCCCTACCTGGCCATCGACAAAACTAATGTTAGAGCGCGTGGCCGGAACGCCTTCTAGCCCAGGCTTGTATTCGCCATCCGCCATAGTCGGACCCTTGGAAGTTCCCAAATGATGAATCGAGGGTTGCCAAAGCTGCCTGGAGCCCTTGTTTCTCTCAGGCAACACTGACCCCGCTTCGCTACAGTAAAGCAAATTTTGGATCCCTGCAGCCAACCGCTGACCTCGCCCAGAGCTTGGATCGGACTGGGATCCGCTTCCTATCTTGCAACAGCCCCCGCTGCCCGAGGCAAGAGTTGTTGCTATTGTGAGGACGACCCCCTGGTCGAGGGCGCTCGACCGCAAACCCTGCTTGGAGATGGCCTCGATGTCGAATACGGCGCAAACTCACCCCGTCCAAGGGCTGGAATACGTGGTGCTGGGAGTGGCCACCTGCTTCCAGCGAGATGAGGACGGTCACCTGCGGGAAGTCCTGGTGGCCGAGCCGTTGCCCGCTGCCGCCTTGGACTGCCTGGCCCAAGAGGGCCGCAGCACTTCCTATTGTCTCCTCTACGCCACAACCTATGCCGAGATCGTGAACAACGGGACCCCGACTTTGCCCGCCGATGTCTTCCCGGCGGGGGTGGTGCTGGGAGAAGATTTTGTGGAGCGGCTGCAAGCGGCGGCCCGCACCTATCGCAGCAAGCCCCAGTTTCGCCACATCCCCCTGCACCAAGTTTGTACTCCCGAGCGGGGGGCGTTTAAGCTCAACCACAGCCTCGAGCCGCGACGGATCCTCAATACGGCAATGGAAGTGAAGGATGCTGACAACATCAAGCAGCACCCCCACACCCACCAACAGCTCTGAAGGAGAGGCTGCTGGTGCCAGCGCAAGGACGGCAACACCAGTCATCACACCCAGGGATCCCGACAAGCTGGATCCCTGGGCAGAAGTTACCTGAGCGATGGAGAAGGCAGGAAGGGCTGGCCCAGCCACAGCCCACTGAAGCCCAGCGTCAGCAGAGTCAGGGGCAGACCCAAGCGCAGATGCTCCCCAAAGGAGAGCACGTACCCTTTTTTGGCGGCTGCCTCAACCGTGATTAGATTGGCTACTGCCCCAAACAGGGTTAAATTGCCCGCCAACGTGGAGCCGGCAGCCAGCAACAGCCAAGTGGTGGTCTCCTGTTGGGGAACCAAGGATTGCAGCAACAACACTGCCGGCACATTGGAGATGATGTTGGATAAAATGGCTACACCGATCAACAGGGCGAGGGGGGATCCCACCAGCCTCTCTGCCAAAGGCCCCAAGCTCATCCCCCAGAGGGCTACCAGTTCTCGCGTTGCCCGCGTCAAGATAAACAGCCCGGAGAACATCACCAGCAAATTCCAGTCCACCTGCCCCAGAAATCGCTCCGGCTTCAGCCTGCGGGTAATCAGCAACAGGGCCGCTGCCACCAAGGCCGATTCGGCCAAGGGAAGTCCGGCTATGAAGGCCACAAACAGCCCCCCCGCGATCACCAGGCTCTTGCGCAATAGGGGCGGGTAGAGGCGCAGCGGCAGCCAAGGCACCTGGGCAAAGGGTTGCAAGGAGCGCACCTGGGGGTAATAGAGCCACAGCAGCCCCACCTCCAGCAGCAGCCCCACCACGGCAATGGGCGTCATCTTGCCGGCAAACTCCAGATAGCCGATCCCAGAGAAAGAGCCGATCAAAATGTTCTGTGGGTTGCCGCTCAAGGTGGCGACGGATCCCAGGTTGGTGGCTGCCGCCAAGCCCAACAGGTAGGGAATCGGGTTTAACCCCAACACCGTTGTGACCTGCAAAGTGAGGGGAGTAAACACCAGGGCCAGGGTATCGTTGAGCAAAAAAGCCGAGAGCAAGCCGCTGCCAAACACCAGCATGATCAACAGGCCAAAGGGGCTACGGCTCACCCGAATCAGGCCCAGCAAAGCCAACTGGAAGGCCCCACCATAGGACAAGCTGGCATTCACCACCATCATGCTCAGGAGAAACACGATCGTGGTGGGGTCAATGGCCTCCCAAGCCTGCCGCAGCGACAAGGTCCCCAAGCCAATGAGCAAGGCGGATCCCACCAGGGCAATCGTGGCCCGGTTCATGCGCAACCGGGGCAGGGATCCCAGCCCCAGCCCGAGATAGCTCAAGCCCAACACCAACCAAGACAGTTTCTGCAGGCCTCTGCCCCCTCCTTTTTGGATCCCTGCTGGGTTGAGCCAATGGCCGGAGTGGAAACAGGCCCGCTATGCCCAGCACTCAACTCATAGGTTACAAGAATAAAAAGCTTTTCAGGACAGCCCGGAAGCTCGTCAGGCTGAGTAGTCGTGGGGATCTGGCCGTCGTTCATAGGATAATGGGAGCCCGTAGACCTTGAGTTGCCCATCGTTCACTGAGGAGCTGTCCCCTTGGTCAAAGAGCGAGTCGAGGTGATCGTCCCGGCCACCACCGCCAATTTGGGGCCGGGGTTCGACTGCATTGGTGCAGCCTTAGAGCTCTACAACCACTTCCAATTTCGGGAGATCCCCTCTGGCCTCAGCATCCACTACCGTGGCAGCGACCACATCAGCCAGAGCAAGGACAACCTGGTGTACCGGGCCTTCTGCCGCGCTTTTGAGTTGCTGAGTAAGCCCGTGCCGGGGGTAGAAATCGAAATCACCCTCAACGTGCCCCTGGCGCGGGGGTTGGGCAGTTCTGCCACCGCTATTGTCGGCGGCTTGTTGGGAGCCAATGCCATCGGGTCGCTCAACCTAGCTCCCGAAACCCTCCTACAACTGGCCATCGCCCTGGAAGGCCATCCAGACAATGTGGTGCCCGCCCTGCAGGGTAGTTGTCAGCTCTGTGTGCAGGGGCAGCAGGGGCAATGGGTGTTTTGTCCGGTGGATTGGCACGAAAGCATTGGCATCGTGGTTGCGGTGCCCAACTTTAAGCTTTCCACCCAAGCAGCCCGCGAGATCCTGCCCAAATCCGTCAGCTTGGCGGATGCGGTTTTTTCCAGCAGCCATCTGGGTCTGCTCATTCGCAGCTTGCAGTCGGGCCGGGTGGACTGGCTGAGGGTGGCCCTGCAGGATCGCCTGCACCAGCCGGCCCGCATGGAGCTGATCACCGGGTTCAAAACGGTTCAAGCTGCAGCCATAGCTGCCGGGGCCTATGGGGTGGTGATCAGTGGAGCCGGCCCCACCCTGTTGGCCCTCTGCGCCCCCGAAAATCGGGAACGGGTGGGAGCCGCGATGGTCAGCGCTTGGGCCCAGCTCGATATTGAAGCAGAAGCCAAACCGCTCAGCTTGGATCGGCAGGGAGGACGGGTGGTGATCCACTCCCAGCCGGCTGGATAAAAAACTCTCTCTCCAAGCTCCTCAGGCTGGTGCTGGGAAGCCATCCTGCAGCAGCAGCAATAGAGGCGGGAGGAGGAGCCAAGCCGCCACCAGCAGGGATGCCACTGCTGCCATCAACACCGCTGCCGCGGCGCAATCTTTGGCGATCTCGGCCAAGGGATGATACTTGCTGCCGAGGGTGAGATCCACCACTGCTTCCAGAGCGGTATTCACCAGCTCCAGCGCCATCACCAAACCGCTGGTCAGGCTGATCAGGGCCATTGCCGCAGCGCTCAGCCGCAGGCCCAGCCCAAGGCCGAAGGCTACCGCCGCCACCGCCATGTGAATGCGGAAGTTGCGCTGGGTGCGGATTGCATAAGCCAAACCCTTGCCCGCGTAGTAGAAACTTTTGCCCAGGTTGTCGGCCACCTGCCAAGAGGGGGGGCGTCGCCAGGGATCCACCTCCAAAGGCGCGGCATTGGCTGCGGGATCGACCTCAGAGGAAGGCGCTGGAGCGATACCGGTGGGCTTGGAATGGACGCGCCGCCGGAACGCCGCCAGCCGACTAGGACTGTTGGCCATGGCTTACCCCTCCATCCAGTTGGATGGCAGCGAGCAACTGTCGCTGTTGCTGCACCATGTGCTGGAGAGAACGTTCATCCGGGTGATCCCACCCCAGCAGGTGAAGCAACCCATGGCTGGCCAGCCAGGCCAACTCCTGCGAGAGCCGATGCCCTTGCGCTTTGGCTTGTGAGCGGGCGGTGGGCACCGAAATCACAATATCCCCCAGCAGGCGCACCCCCGTGATCTCGTGCAGCTTGACGGGGGCGGGCATCTCCTGGGCGGCAAAGGCCAGCACATCGGTGGGCGCGTCAAGGTGGCGAAACTCGCGGTTGAGCTGGCGAATGTGATCATCGGAGGTGAGGCAAAGGCTGAGCTCGCACGGCTCCTGTACCCCCAGCTCCCGCAACCAGATCTCGAACCAATGGCGCCAAGTGACTTCTTCAACCGGGCTTGGAATGTGGAATTCCAGGTAGAGATCTAGAAACTCTCCCATGCCGGCCTCCCTCACACCACGCACCCTATTCTACCGATTTGCTCAGGTTGGGCCAGTTTTTGTTTCTCTGCTCGGCAAGCTGTTGCAGCGCCTGGCGCAGCCGATTTTCCAGCTTTTGGCAGTCTGGATCCCAATCCTCTGTCGGAAACAGATCTCCGGCAATGGCGACCGCCCAGGCCCCTGCTTGCAGATATTCCGCTGCCTTGGCCAAGGTCACCCCCCCAGTGGGGATCAACGGCAGGGATCCCAGCACCGGTCGCAGATGACGCAGGTAGCGGGATCCCCCCATGCTCTCCGCCGGAAACACTTTGACCGCCGTTGCCCCCGCCTGCCATGCCTTCCAGATCTCGCTGGGGGTAAGGGCACCGGGCACGACGGGCAGTCCCACTTCCCGGCCCCAACGGATAATGCTCTCGTCCGTAAAAGGGCAAACGCAAAATTGGGCCCCCGCCTGCCAAGCCTGCTCCGCCATCTGTCGATGGGAGACGGTGCCCACCCCTATCCAACACTGCGGGTGGTCTTGCCGCAGTTGGGCAATCAACTCCAGATAGCGGGGAACGTGCGGGGTGATCTCGATGTGGCGGATCCCGGCCCGGATGGCCAGAGTGGATCCCTGGAGAGCCTGGTCTGGGCTGCTACAGAGGCGGATCACCGCGATCAGGGGCTGCTGCCACAAATGGAGTAGCCAGTCTCCAAAGCCGCGTTCAGAACCCTCGAATACCATCTGTGGGAAAGTACCCTCTCATTGGAAGGGCTGTCGGGGAACCGGTGGCAAGATCCCATCGTTGGCAATGACCGGAAAAGCCCAACAGCGAGCGTACCGCCTTGGCGATGGGCGGAGGTCACTCTTGCCGACTTTGGTGCTCACGCCAAAATTGCTCCGCAAAAGCCACTGTTGGGTGGATGGGGGCACGGGGTTTGCTGAGGAGGGGCATATTGGCCTCTTCAGGAGTGCGGTTGCCCTTGCGCTGGTTGCAGCGTTCGCAGGCGGTCACCACATTGTCCCAGGTGTGGGATCCGCCGCGGGAAAGAGGTACGACATGATCCAGGGTCAGGTTATGGGTGCTGCCGCAGTACTGACAGGTGTGGTGATCCCGCCGCAAGACCTCTCGCCGGGTAACAGGGGGCACCCGCCAGGATCGCTCTTTGCCCTTGATGGTCAGGCGGATGTGTTCGGGCACCTCGATCACCTGGCTGGGGGAGCGCACCTTCCACACCGGCACATCCATCATCGCCAGCGGCTCTGCCTTGCCCGTCAGCAGCAGCACAATCGCCCGCCTAATGTTGACCCGGCTAATGGGCAAGTAGTTTTGGGAAAAGACAACAATCGACTGTTCCAGGACGTGGGTAGCAGCAGTCATGACTTAGCTCTTCCATTTGCCGCCATTGTCCTGAGAAATCTGGCGAATGACAAGGTTTTCCCCCAGTGGGCACCATCCAGGTGGAGCCCCACCATTCAACATTCCAGAGTTTCTTACGATCGGGAGCCGGACAGATGGGCTAGTATCCGGGTGATGGTCGGATCCCGTGCCTCCCATGACCTACCCGCTGCATGTTGCCCTGGTTTGGCACCAACACCAGCCCCTCTACAAAAGCCCGCTGGCGGGTAAATATCGCATGCCTTGGGTGCGCCTACACGGGATCAAAGACTACCTGGACTTAATTTTGCTGCTGGAGCGCTATCCCCGCCTGCACCAAACGGTTAACCTAGTGCCCTCTCTCATTGTGCAAATCGAAGACTACGTGGCCGGCTCCGCTTTCGATCCCTATTTGGAGCTGACTTTATCTCCTGTCGAAAAGCTGACCCCGGAGCAGCGGCGCTTCATTGTCGAGCGTTTCTTCGACAGCCATTACCCCACCATGATTGAGCCCTACCCCCGCTACCGCCAGCTCTACGAACAGCGGGAATCGCAAGGGATCAACTGGTGCCTACAGTACTGGACGCCCCAAGACTTCAGCGACCTGCTGGCCTGGCACAACCTCTCCTGGTTCGATCCCCTCTTCCAGGAGGATCCTGAGATCGAGAGCTGGATCAAGATGGGTTCTGGCTTTACCCTGGCGGATCGGCAGCGGATCTACGCCAAGCAACAGCAGATCCTGGCCGCCATCCTGCCCCAGCACGCCAAATTGCAAAGTAGCGGCCAACTGGAGTTGACCACCAGCCCCTACACCCACCCCATCTTGCCCCTGCTGGTGAGCGAGCGCTCGGCGCGGGTGGCCCGGCCCGGCTTGCCCCTGCCCCGCTACCCCTTCCACTGGGAGCAGGATGTCCACAGCCAACTGGAGCGGGCCAAGCAGATCTACCGGGAGCGCTTTGGCCGCGATCCGCGGGGTCTGTGGCCTTCAGAGCAGGCGGTCAGCCCCGCCATCGTGCCCCTGATCCAGAAACAAGGCTTTGATTGGATCATCTCCGACGAGGGAGTGCTGGGCTGGAGCTTGGGCCAACCCTTTCATCGCGACGGGCAGGGCCATATCCTCGAGCCGGAAAAGCTCTACCGCCCCTACCGTCTGGAGAGCGAGGCAGGGGATTTGGCCATCATCTTTCGGGATCACCGCCTTTCCGATCTCATTGGCTTTAGCTACAGCGCCATGCCTGCCGACGCTGCCGCCAAAGATCTCATCGGCCACCTGGAGAGCATCCGCAACCGCCTACCCCAAGACCAGCCCTGGCTGGTCACCATTGCCCTGGATGGGGAAAATTGCTGGGAGTACTACCCCCAAGATGGCCGCCCCTTCCTGGAAAACCTCTATGCCCGCCTCAGCCAGCACCCGGCGTTGCGCTTGGTGAAGGTGTCGGAGTTTTTGGATCAGTTTCCCCCCACGGAGTTTCTGCCAGCCGAACAATTGCACAGCGGCTCCTGGATTGAGGCCGACTTTACCACTTGGATTGGGGATCCCGTCAAAAACCGCGCCTGGGAGCTCCTTGCCCAAGCCCGCCAGGTGATCCAGGATCACCCTCACGCCACCCCCCAGGCCTGGGAAGCCCTCTGGGCCGCCGAGGGATCCGATTGGTTCTGGTGGTTTGGGGCAGGCCACTCTTCCGCCCACGATGCCGTTTTTGACCAGTTGTTTCGGGAACATCTACAGGCCCTCTACACCGCTTTGGGAGAGGCGGTGCCGGCGGCGCTGCAGTTTCCCCTCGAGGATCACGACGGGCTGGGGGATCGCCTGCCGCAGGGGTTTATCCATCCCACCATCAACGGTCGCCCCGCCGAACGGGAGTGGAGCCAGGCCGGGCGGGTGGAGATCGGCGCAGCCCGAGGAACCATGCACCGCAACAGCGTCGTCCGCCGCCTCTGGTACGGGTTCGATCACTTCAACCTCTATCTGCGGCTGGATTTTAACTCGGTGGTGCAGCGGCCCAAGCAATTGCAGGTGCTGTGGTTTTATCCCAACCGCGTTACCGTCAACAGCCCCATTCCCCTGCAGGGGTTGCCGGCAGAAGCCCCCCTCAACTATCTCTACCGCCACCTGTTGAAGCTGTCGCTGCCGCCGCCTGGCACCGGCCAGCATCCCGCACCCGTCGAGGCTCAGCTCTTGCAGGCAGGGGAGTACCATAGCTGGCACCCCATCAACCATCAGGTGAAGGCGGTGGTGGATGCCTGTTTGGAGGTGGCCATTCCCTGGAGCAATTTGGGCGCCCAGCCGGGGCAGGAGCTGCAATTTATCATCGTGGCCGCCGATGGCGAGACCTTCCAAGAAGGGATCCCCCCCAAGGCCACCATCGCCCTGCGGAGACCTTGAGAATTTGAGAATTTAAGTTATGGCGCGCGATCTCTACCCGCCCATCGAGCCCTACGATTACGGCTTTCTCCCCGTCTCT